>JAJECB010000027.1 GCA_022822245.1 Gammaproteobacteria bacterium | reverse complement strand
TGCACCTGCTCGCCACCGGCGAACCCGCCAAACCGCCTCCCTGAACCACACCCCGCACGCCGCACCCCCACTCAATCAATCCCGCAACGTCCGACTCATCCGTGAACCATCACCAGAAAAACCCAAAATGAGAATTGCTGGACGCACGAGCGGTGGCTGGACGCGGATACGGAGGAGCATCCGGATCGACGGGAGGTATTGTTCGCGTACCGGCTCGCGCGCGACCTGGTCAAGCAAGGTGAGGAGTTTGCGAACGCGCTGGGACGTCCGTATTCGGCGCGTGCGAGAGAGGAGAGCGCCGGCTGGACCGACCTGCACCATGCGGCGCTGCTGGACAAATCCGGGGTGGTCCTCGCCCTCGTCGAGGCAGGCATGGCACCGGATGTGCGGCTCGGGAAGGACGCGCCGTTCGGCGAAGCCCTGAAGCGCACCCTGCGGGGCCTCGGGCACGGCGACGAGTTCGAACACTGGAGCGCGGACGGCGAGACCCCGCTGATGGTCGCGGCGCTCGCGAATGCAGCCAGGGCGGCCGAAGAGCTCCTCGAACGGGGCGCCGAGCACGACGCGAGGAACGAACGCGGGAGCACGCCCCTTCACTTTGCGGTGCTGCGTGATGCGCACGAGGTCGCGAAGCTGCTGCTGGACCGTGGCGCCGAGCTCGACGCGCAGGACCGGGACGGAATGGCGCCGCTCCACCGGGCGGCGTCCGTCGATGCCAACGCGGTGGCCGAGTTGCTGCTCGCCCGCGGGGCGGACGCGGACGCGAAGAGCCGGCACGGAAAGACACCGCTCCATCATGCGGCGTGGTACGGCGCCGGCGAGACGGCCCGCCTCCTCGTCGAGGGCGGTGCGGAGCTCGACGCCAGGGAGGACGACGGCGACACGCCGTTGCACAACGCGGCTTCGGCCGGCGCGCTCGAGGTGGCGGAGCTGCTGCTTGGCCGCGGCGCGAACATCGACGCGAGGAACGAGCACGGCCGAACGCCGTTGCACGAGGCGGCGCGGCGGAACGCGGGCAAGACGGCGCGCCTTCTCGTCGAGCGGGGCGCCGGCGTCACGTCGAGGGCGATGGACGGCAGCACCCCCCTTCACCTTGCGGCCTGGGGCGACGCCGCGGGCATCGCTTCGCTGCTGCTTGCTCGCGGTGCGGAGATTGACGCGAAGGACGAGCACGGCCGAACGCCGCTGCACTGGGGCGCATGGAAGACCGCGGTCGAGACGGCGCGCCTTCTCGTCGAGCGTGGCGCGGACACCACGGCGCGCGCGGACGACGGCAGCACGGTGCTTCACTTCGCGGCGCGAGGGGACGCGGCCGGGATCGCGGAGCTGCTGCTCGCCCGAGGCGCGGACGCGGCTTCAAAGGACGAGCGCGGCCGAACGCCGCTCGACGTGGCCGCGGAGGCGGGCAGCCGCGAGGCCGAGGCATTGCTCGACCGGCACCTGGACGATGCGGCGTACGCCGAGGCGAAGCGTCACGATACCGTGGCGTCCTATCGAGAGTACCTGGCGGCGTATCCGCAGGGCATGCATGCCGCGGAGGCGCGCGAACGGCGGGCGGCGGCGAAGCTTCGTGACGAGGACGACGCGGCGTACGCCGAAGCGAAGCGCCTGGACACGGTCGCGAGCTACGCCGTGTACCTGAGATCGTACTCCGGGGGGCTGCACGCGAGCGAAGCGCGGGCGCTTCAAGCGGCGGCGAGAGTTCGGGAGGAGGACGATGCGGCGTTTGCCGAGGCGGAGCGTCACGATACCGTGGCGTCCTATCGGGAGTACCTGGCGGCGTATCCGCAGGGCATTCATGCCGCCGAGGCTCGCGAACGGCGGGCGGCGGCGAAGCTTCGTGACGAGGACGACGCGGCGTACGCCGAGGCGAAACGCCTGGACACGGTCGCGAGCTACAGCGCGTACCTGAGTTCGTACCCCGGGGGGCTGCACGCGAGCGGGGCGCGGACGCTACTCGCGAGGGCGAGGGACCGGGACGAGGACCGCGCGGCCTTCACCGAAGCGAAGCACCTGGACACGGTTGCGGGCTACGACCGGTACCTTGCATCGCGTTCCCGGGGCCGCCACGTCGTGGAGGCGCGAAGGCTTCGCGCCGCGGCATTCCGAAGGGAAGACGCCGCGGCGTTCTCCCGTGCGGCGCAACGGGACACCGTCGGCGCCTACGGCCGGTACCTGAAGTCCTACCCGGAGGGGAGCTTCCGCGAACAGGCGCGGCGCCTTCGCGCCGCCGCGCAGTTGCGGGAGGAGGACCGTGCGGCGTACGCCGAAGCGAAGCGCCTGGACACGGTCGCGGCCTACGACTCGTACCTCTCTTCCTATCCACAGGGCCGCCATGCCGATGAGGCCCGGGGTCTTCGTGCGGCCGCGCTGCGCAAGGCGGACGCCGCGGCGTACGCCGAAGCGAAACGCAAGGACACGGTTGCGGGCTACGACCGGTACCTTGAATTGCATTCCCGGGGTCGTCACTTCGCGGAGGCGCAGCGCCTTCGCACCGCCGCCGCGTTCCGAGAGGCGGACGCCGCGACATTCTCCCGCGCGAACGATCTGGACACGGTCGCGGCCTACGACGAGTACCTCGAGTCCTACCCGGAAGGGAGCTTCCGCGAGCGGGCGAGCCGCCTTCGCGCCGCCGCCGCGCGCCGGGACGCGGACCACGCGGCGTACGCCGAGGCGAAGCGCCTGAACACGGTCGCGGCCTACGACGAGTACCTTGCTTCCCATCCGCAGGGCCGCCGTGTCGGCGAGGCCCGTGGCCTCCGTGCGGTCGCGTTGCGCAAGGCGGACGACGCAGCGTACGCCGATGCGAAACGCAAGGACACGTTCGCGGCCTACGACGGGTACCTGGGCTCGTATCCGCAAGGCCGTCACGTGGCCGAGGCGCGGCGTCTTCGGGACGCCGCATCGAAATTCAGGGAGATCGGGCGGGTCTTCCGCGACTGCGACGACTGCCCGGAGCTCGTCGTGGTGCCGCCCGGCACCTTCGTCATGGGCTCTCCCCCGAGCGAGGAGGGCCGCGACGAGGACGAAGGGCCGCGACACCGCGTCGTCCTCGCCGAGGCGTTCGCGATCGGCACGGCCGAGGTGACGCGCGGGGAGTATGCGAGGTTCGTTCGGGACACGGGACATGCCGAGGACGACTCATGCCGCACCTACGAGGATCGCAAGTGGAAGAAGCGTTCTGGGCGCGATTGGCGCCATCCGGGCTATCACCAGACGGACCGTCAGCCGGTGGTGTGCGTGAACTGGGACGACGCGCAGCGCTACGTCGCGTGGCTGTCCCTGAAGACCGGAGAGGACTATCGGTTGCCGAGCGAGGCGGAGTGGGAGTACGCCGCCAGGGCGGGGACGGAAACGTCGCGCCATTGGGGGCAGGACCCCCGGGCGCAGTGCCGCCATGCGAACGGCGCGGACGGGGCCTTCAAGGCCCGCCATGGCGACCGGATGGAGGACCTCGCCGCGTGTGACGACGGCTACGCGCATACCTCTCCCGCGACTCGGCACGGCAAGAACGGGTTCGGCCTCTTCGACGTCCTTGGAAACGTCTGGGAATGGACGGCGGACTGCGGAAATCCCGGTTACGACGAGGCGCCCGGCGACGGCCGTGACTGGGCGCGAGGGAACTGTTCGCTGCGCGTCCTTCGGGGAGGTTCCTGGTTCAGCGAACCGAGTTCCCTTCGATCCGCGAACCGTCTCCTCAACCGGTCGAGGCTGCGAAACGCCAACGTCGGGTTCCGGGTCGCCCGGGTGCTGCCCCTCGCCCCGGCAGTCCCTTCCGGCCATGCGGTGGCGGTCGAGGCGGCGGAGGACGAGGTCTTCACGCGTGCGACGACGCGAAACTCCGTCGAATCGTATGACGAATACCTTGCTCTGTATCCGACTGGCCGCCACGCCGATCGGGCTCGGAATCTGCGCGAACGCGCGTTCGGGCTCCTCGCGGCCGGCGGCGCGTTTCGCGACTGCGTCGACTGCCCCGAGATGGTGATCGTTCCCGCGGGGTCGTTCGTGCTGGGCTCGGCCGCGGGCGAGGCGGGGCGCCACGCGGCCGAAGGTCCGAGCCGGCAGGTCACGCTGGGCGAGTCGTTCGCAGTCGGGGTCCACGAGGTGACCCGGCGAGAGTACGCGGCGTTCCTGCGCGAGTCGGGCCACGCCGGGGGCGGTTCATGCTGGGTGTATGAGCAGGGCGAATGGGGGCAACGCGCGGATCGGACCTGGCGGGATCCCGGCTACGGGCAGACCGGAGACCATCCCGCGGTCTGCGTGAGCTGGAACGACGCGGCCGCCTACGCCGACTGGCTCACGCGGAAGACGGGCACCGTCTATCGGCTCCCCAGCGAGGCGGAGTGGGAGTACGCGGCTCGGGGCGGGACGCGGACGTCCCGTCACTTTGGCGACGACGCTTCCCGGCAGTGCCGGTATGCGAACGGCGCGGACGAGACCGCGAACCGACAGGGAGCGGGCTTCGCCCCGGCCGCGTCCTGCCGGGACGGGTACCTCGAGACGGCGCCGGTCGGGCGGTACGAGGCGAACGGATTCGGCCTTCGCGACGTCCTCGGCAACGTGTGGGAGTGGACGCGGGACTGCTGGAACGACGGCCATGGCGGCGCATCGAGCGACGGCCGGGCGAGGGAGCGGGGCGACTGCGCGCGGCGCGTCCTGCGGGGCGGGTCCTGGAGCAGCTTCCCGCGGTTCCTCCGCTCCGCGCACCGTGGCAGGAACCCAGCCGGGATCCGGGTGAACGACATCGGGTTCCGGGTGGCGCGGGCGCTTCCCTGGGGTGCGGACGACGCGGCGTTCGTGTGGGCGAAGGGCGAGGGCACGGTGGAGGCGTTCGAGGAGTACCTTCGGTCCTATCCGGAGGGCCGGCACGTCTCGGAGGCGGAGCGTCTCATCGCCGGGCCGAAGCCCGGCGAGACGTTCCGGGACTGCGCGGTGTGTCCACGGGTGGTCGTGGTTCCTTCCGGCAGGTACCGGATGGGCTCCTCGCCGGACGAGGAGGGCCGCGACCGCGACGAAGGGCGGAAGGATCCGGTGGAGATCCGGGAACCGCTCGCGGTGGGGATCTTCGAGGTGACCTTCGACGAGTGGGATGCCTGCGTCGCGAAGGGCGGCTGCGCGGGATATCGCCCGCGAGACAGGGGCTGGGGACGCGGGGACCGGCCGGTCATCTTCGTGAGCTGGAGGGATGCCCGGTCGTACGTCGAATGGCTCTCGCGGACCACGGGAAACGACTACCGGTTGCTCACCGAGGCCGAGTGGGAGTACGTGGCGCGGGCGAACAAGCCGGCGCGGACGAGGTTCACCTGGGGAGACGCGGTGGGCTCGGGTCGGGCGAATTGCGAATCGTGCGGCAGTCGTTGGGATGACCGGAGGACTTCGCCGGTCGGCTCGTTCTCCGCGAACGCCTTCGGCGTCCACGACCTGCACGGGAACGTGGCGGAGTGGGTGGAGGACTGCTATGAGGCCGACTATGCGAAGGCCCCGTCGGACGGAACCGCGTTCTCCCGCACGAACTGCCCGAAGCGCGTGCTGCGCGGCGGCGCCTGGAATGACAAGCCGCGGTACCTCCGGTCCGCGAACCGCTCCCGGAGCGACCCCGGAAAGCGAGCCCCCGGCTTCGGGTTCCGGGTGGTCCGGGCGTTGCCGTAGGTCGGAGGGCGACCGAGCTCGGCATCGGCTTGCGACCCGCTGACGAGCTTCGGAAAATGGGGGTCAGATCCTTCCATTGAAGCTCCTGCAAGGGCCGCGATCGGACCAATGCCAGACGACGGACAGGGGAGACATCGGATGAAGGCGCAGGGGATCGAGATGCATCGGATTTCGACCGGAGGCACCGGGGTTGCACCCTGGCGACGGAGCCTTCGATGGAACTGCTGGTTCCGGCGTTCGCTGCTCGCCGCCCTCCTCCTCGCGGTCGGCCACCTGCCGGCTACCGAACGGGCGCTCGCCGACGATTTCGAGCGGCTGGTCGCGAGCGCCGAGACCGAAGGAACGGTCTCGGTTCTCGTCACCGGATGGCAGGCCGTCACCGGAGACGAGATGGACCAGGGGAGCGATGGAGACGGCCCGGTCGCCATCACCGGTGACGAGCTGGTCCGGGAGGTCGAAGCGGCCTCCCCGAGCGTCTCCGTGACCCGGCGGTACCGCAACTTCCCGGTGCTCGCGATGGAAATGGACGCGGACGCGCTCCGGGCCGCGAAGTCCTACGGAAGCGGGGTCGAGGTCTGGGACGACCCGGTGCTCGAGCCGTTCCTGGAAGAGAGCGTGGAGCTCGTCGGGGCGCCCGAGGCGTGGCGCAACGGCTATGCCGGCCGGGGACTCGCGATCGCCGTCATCGACGACGGCGCGGACACGCGCCACCCCTTCCTCGCGAGGCGCACCGTCTTCGAGGGCTGCTTCGCGGACATCTGCCCAAACGGGCGCAGCCGGATGCTTGGCCGTGGAGCGGCCCTTCCGACCGGCTCGCATGGAACCCACGTCGCCGGGATCGCCCTCGGCGGTGCCGTCGACGAAGACCTCGCGGGTGTCGGCCCGGACTTGCGGCTCATCATCCTCCGCGCGTCCAACGCGAGGACGGGCGGCTTCAGCGGACGCAACATTCTCGCTTCCCTGGACGTGGTGCTCACCCTTGCCCAGCGATATCCGGGGATCATCGGGGCGGTGAACATGAGCCTCGGCGCGGAGCGGAAGCGCCCGGGGGTCTGCCGTTCGCACATCTGGGACTACGCCTCGTACCTGTTCCAGCGGGTCGGCGTTCCGGTGGTGGTGGCATCGGGGAACGGCTCGGAGGAACACCGCGCGTCCCCGGTGGGATTCCCGGCCTGCGTGGAGGGCTTCATCAGCGTCGGGGCGGTCACCAAATCGGAGGAGGTCGCGTCCTTCTCCAACAGCGGGCCGACCCTCGACCTGCTGGCCCCCGGGGTGGACATCCGCTCTTCGACCGTGAAGGGTGACGGGGGCGGCGGGCTCGAGCGCGGATACGATAGCTGGCCGGGAACGTCCATGGCCGCTCCGCACGTCGCCGCAGCCATCGCCCTGCTCAAGCAGGCTTCGCCGCGGAGCTCGGTAGCCGAGCTGCTCCGGGTATTGAAAAGCACGGGGACCGAGGTCCGCGACGCGCGAACCGGCGGGGTCGACGCCGAGCTGATCGACGTCGGTCAAGCCGTCGAAGCGCTCGGGTCCTCCTCCTCCGGATTGTCTCTTCCGCCCGTTCCCCAGATGAACCTCGAGGCGGAACCCGGCGACGAACCCAAGCCCGATGACGAGGAGAAGGACGAATGGAAACCCATCACCGGTTAGAAGCGAGGCGGAGCGAGGACCGTCGCCACGACGTTCTCACTTTCCTGGGCCGTTCGGCGTCATGCCTGCTGCTGTCCGGCCTGCTGGTGGGCTGCGCGGCCACGACGCCGGTGGAGCCGGAGCCGCTCCCGCAGCCGGTTCCGCCCACCCCGCAACCCAAGCCCGACGCGCCGAAGGAGGATGGAAAGGGATGGAAACCGGTCACCAGTTAGGGCCCGGGTCGGGCGGGGGAGGGCGCCGCGCCGGCGGTCCTGGTCGCCTGGTGCGCGCGCTCTCGATCATGGTTCTTTCCGGACTCCTGGCCGCCTGCCAGGCGCCCGCCGGCGACATGAAGCTGGCTGCGACGGGTCCGTCGGCAGAGGGTGTCGACGCGCCCGGGAAGCTCGCGATCATCGTCAACCTCGCGGTCGATGACGGGACGGGGGCGGCGGGCGGCTCCGGCGATGACGGCTCAGTCGCCGCCGTCACCGCACGGGTCATGGAGCGGCTCGAGGCCGCGATGCCGGCCGAGGAGTTTGCCGCCGTCCGGACGTTCAACCTCTTCCCGGCCATCGCGCTCACCGCGGACGGGGAGCTCATCGCCCGCATCCTCGCCATGCCCGAAGTGGCGTCGGTCGAGCGGGACCAGGAGCTTCAGCTCCAGGCGCCGAAATCCGACCTTCGCTTCAAGTAAAGGAGGGACGATCATGGCAAGCAACGCGTGGGGGTCCCGTCGCCGAATTCGCTCCGGGGGGCGATGGGCGGCCGCCGCGGCCCTCGCCCTGGCGGGGCTCGTCGGGCTTGCGGGGTCCTCGGTTCCGCTCCCCGCCGGAGCGGCCGACAATGACCCGGTCGTGGGGCGGGACACGCTCATCGGCAAGCTCATCCCGATCACCGGGGACCCGCTCGAGCGCCGCTCCGTCGACCTGCGGATCGAGTTCCAAAAGAACTCGGCCGAGATCGGCGAGGGGGCGGTGGCGCAGCTCCGGGAGCTCGGCGCCGCCCTCGTCTCCGAGGCGCTCCGCGACGTCCCGGTCGGGGTCTACGGGCACACGGACACGGGCGGCCCGGCGGACTACAACCGCGAGCTCTCCGAGCGGCGGGCGCAGTCGGTCGCGGCCTACCTGCGGGAGCACTTCGCCCTCGCCGAAGCGCGCTTCCGCGAGGTGCGCGGCTACGGCGAGGATCGCCCGCGTCCGGACCTCCCGCCCACCGCGCCCGCCCAGCGCCGCGTAGAGATCGTCACCTTCCACCCGCTGTGGGACGAGGAGCCAGCGGCCCGGGAGGAGGAGCCGGAGGCCCCGGCGAAGCCCCCGACGGATGCGTCGGACTCGGGAGTCGTCGTGATCGGAGCCGACGACGCGCCCGCCGCCGGAAGCGATGAAACGGCGACAGGCACCCCGGCCGACGGGCGCGGTGAGGGGGAGAAGAAGAAGATGGGCGGGATCGTCGTCATCGAGTGAGGATGGTGCTGTCGCTCACAGCTCCGCGAACGGGAGGGCGGTGACCCCGGGGCCGAGCGGCAGGCGAACGTCGCCGGGATGGACCACGTAGCCGGGCATGGCGCCTTCGCCGAGGTCGTTCCGAAGGGTGCGGACGGCGGCCGCCATGCCCGGCCGGGGGGTGGCCGAGAGCTTCACCTCGATCGGCACGAGCTTCCCCGAGGCCGCAACCACGATGTCCACCTCCGTACCGGCGGCCGTGCGCCAGAAGTGGACCTGTGGCTCGATTGCCCGGTGGATGAGCGACTTCACCACCTCGGAGAGCACCGCGGTCTCCACGATTGCGCCGCCCAGGGGGCCGGACGCCGCGTGTTCCGCGTCTCTCAACCCGGCGAGATGACAGAGCGTCCCGACGTCGGTGAAGTAGACCTTGGGAGTCTTGACGAGTCTTTTCCCGACGTTCGCGAAGTACGGACGAAGCACGATGATCTGCCAGGTCGCTTCGAGCACGGACAGCCACGCCTTCACCGTGTTGACCGCGACCCCGAGGTCCCGCGCGACGTCGGTCAGGTTGAGGAGCTGGCCGGTGCGGACGGCAAGCACCTGCATGAAGTTCCGGAACTCGGTGAGGTCCCCGACCTGCCGCAGGCTGCGCACGTCCCGCTCGAGATAGGTCTGGATGTAGCTTCCATGCCAAAGGGCCGTATCGCGTTCGGGATGGGTGAACGGCTCCGGGTATCCGCCTCTCAGGAACGCGTTCCAGAGCTCTTCGTAGGTGAATCGGCGATCCGCCTTCGACGCGCACTCTGCCTTCGGCGCGCGCTCCGCCTCCCAGGGGAGGGGGCGCTCCGGCCACCCCTCCGCCTCCCGCCGGGAGAGCGGCAGCAGGCGCAGCATGGCGGCGCGTCCCGCGAGCGTCTCGGTGATGCTCTCGGCGAGGGCGAGGTTCTGTGAGCCGGTCAGCAGGTACTGGCCGGGCGTCTGCCGGTCTTCGTCGATCCTCTCCTTGATGTAGGGGAACAGGTCGGGCGCATACTGGGCTTCGTCGAAAATGACCGGGGGCGGGAACGCCTCCAGGAAGGAGCGGGGGTCCCCCCGCGCAGTCGCACGAACGTCCGGGGGTTCGAGCGAGACGTAGCGGCAGTCCCGGCCGAAGAGGCGACGCAGGAGGGTCGTCTTTCCGGACTGACGTGGACCGGTGAGTACGACGGCCGGAAACTCGGTCGCTGCCCGCCGCAGCACGGGCTCCAAGGATCGCTTGATGTACTGCACGCTCGTTGCCTTGGTAAGATAGGAATCATGCATTTTGAATGCATGATTCCTATCTTAGGTTTGAGCTTGGCCCTGTGCAACCGGGACGTGCGGACGCGCCCGTTTCGTCCGGCCTCCTTTGCGGGGGGCGGTGGTTGTAGCGCTGGACGGGGGCGGGTCTTCGAGAATCGAGCCCGATCTTTCCATATCCTGAAGCTGATGATGCGCCGTGGCCCTCCCGGCCGAGGAGAAGAGCATAGCGGCGAATACGAGATGTGGGCTGCCCCCGACCCTGCCACTCTGGAAGCGATGCGGGAGAAGATCCAGCCGGGCCTGCAGGTGACGCTGGTCGCCGGCAAGGATGCGGAGAACATCTACACCGCGCTGGCGGCGACGGTCTTCGAGGGGGAGGAGGACCTGCTCCGGTCGGTGATGCTGCAGGAGCGGGCGGACGCGGTGGTGACCTGCATCCCGTCCGAGGTGGGCCGGGGGCGGTCGCATCCTGCCCGAAGCTGACGGTCGAGGACCTCGACAACCTGGGCGACCGCACGGAGTCCATCCCCTACCGGGACGACCGCGAGTACCTGGAGCACGTGTTCACCGACCTGGCGTGGCGGCTCGCGCGGGAAGCCTCGCTCGACGCCGACGGCGGCCTCGAGATCGTGCGAAGGAACGACGACTCGAACCGGAACGCGGACTTCGAGGACTTTGTCAACTCGAGGCTGCATGAGGAGCTCGGGCAGGCGAGTCGGGAGAGGATTGGCCGCCGGGCCGTTACCGGCGGTGGCGGGCGGGCGGCCCGAGCTACTTGGTGGGTGGTTCCCGTTCGCGAAGAGTACGAGCTGTACGTCGAGCTTCGGAAGGACGGCGAGAGCCGGGTTCGGAGTACGCAATTCTCGGTTTCGGCGCTCGGCGAGAACATGCGACTGGGCGAGGTGGTCATCGAGGAGGATTCTCCCTTTGGCGGCCGGGCGATCCTGTCCGTGAAGACCGAGCCGGCGGGGGCGGCGGTTCTGGTGGGCGGGGAACGGGCCGGGGAGACGCCGCTCACCCGCTCCGACCTGCGGGCGGGAACGTGGACGGTGGTGCTGGAACACCCGCTGTACGAGACGGTCCGGCTGGAGGGTCTGGACCTGAAGGATCGCCGGGTTCTGAAGGTCGACCGGCGCCTGTCGCGTGCGAGGGGGGCGGTGACGGTTCTGCTGGAAGGCGAAGCGCCGGGCGGATGGGTGGAGCACGGGGGGAGGCGCCACGAGGTTCCGGTGACCCTGGAGGGTCTCCTGTCGGGTCCGGTCGAGCTGAGGCTGGGTGCGCCGGGGCACCGGGAAGTTCGGGTGGAGGTGGAGGTGCCGAAAGGCGAAGTGGCGATGGTGGAGCGCCGGCTGGAGCGGATTCGCTACGGGACGCTGACGGGGCTGGCGGAGCCCTCGGACGCGGCGGTGGGGGTGGAAGGTGCGGGTCCCTATCGGCCGGGGATGCGCCTACCGGAGGGGACGTATCGGTTGCGGGTGAGCGCGCCGGGGTGGAAGCCTTGGGAGGGAACAGTGGTTCACGGCCGCGCCGCGCCGCGTCACGAGGTGCGTCTGGCGAGGCTTCCGCCGCCCGCCGACGAAGTGGAGGAGAGTCTGGGGATGACGCGCGAGGAGCGCCGGCTGGTGCAGGACGGCTTGGTGTCGCTGGGCTACGAATTGGTGGCTGACGGGTTGTTCGGGAGTGGGACGCGCGAGGCGATACGGGGGTACCAGGGCAGGAAGGGGTTGTCGGAGACTGGTTATCTGACGGCGGCCCAGGCCGGGGCGTTGCGGGCGTTGGGGGAGGAGGCGCGACAGTCGAAGCGCCGCGAGGCCGAGCGCCGGGCGGACGACGAGGCGTTTGTGAAGGCGAAGGAGCGGAACACGCCCGCAAGCTACCGGGAGTACCTTGCTCGCCGCGAAGTCCGTCGAGTTCATCCGGTCGGGACGGTTGATGGTGACGAGCCGCACGTGGCCGTGCTTCTCGTGGAGGATGTCGTCGCTCGGCTCGGGGGTCTCCTCGTTGCCCCACAAGCCCGCCGATTGTCGTCGACGGGGATCGGCATGCCGTGTGGCGGCAGGGAAGGACCGGCGAGTCCTCCGGGTGGGTTGGCGCCGCCGTGCGGTACTTGGGCCATGCGCTTCTTCAACGCCGCCGGCCCGTCGTCCCGGACATCCACTGCTGCGTTCCGACCCTGGGGCGCCTCGAGGCCGACGAGCTCCTGCTGTTCATCCGGCAGCGGAAGTACTTCATGCTGCACGCGCCGCGCCAGACGGGGAAGGCTTCCTCGCTGCTCGCGCTCCGCGGCGAGCTGAACGCGGGCGGCTTTCCGCGGAGCCGGAACGCCGGAACGGCCCCTGCAGGGGCCGTTCCGGCGTTGGGTGGATGGAGTCGTGGACGCGCCTACTTGAAGCGCTTCTTCTCGTCCGGGGACTCCGGGCGGTCCGTGGTGGGAATGAGCTTGTCGACGAGGATGCTGCTGCCCGACACGGAGATCAGGAGCTCGTTCTTGACATCGAAGCCCATGTCGCGGAGCAGGATGTAGAGCCACTCCTCGAGCTTTGCCGCCTTCGCGGAGGTGAGGTAGTTGTAGCGCCGCACGGTGGCGGACTTGTTGATGAGGTCGTGAGTACGGTAGCCGGGGAACTCCTCGGCCATGACTCCGACAATCGTCAGCGCCTCGTGGTCGTCGAAGTACCGGAAGGTGACCGTGTAGGCGGTGATCATGCCGTGGCCGGGATCGCCCGCGGTGGAGCCGCCGCCGGTGACGACCGTTCCCCCGCCGACTCGGGACCCGCCGCTTCGCGGCGGAGAGTAGCGCTGGAGCTTCTTGGCCAGCGTGTCACCCAGCGAGCCCGCGATTTCGCGCGCCCGGTCGCCGACCACCTCGCTGATGCAGAGTCGATTCTCCAGGCAGTCGTGAGGCGCCGGGTACTCGATCTCGCTGCCCTGACCCGCCGCGGTGTCGGGCCACTCGAACGAGTCCAGGAACTGGTTGTTCGCGGCGTCGTAGAGCTCACCCTCGATCCTCACCCGAATCTTCGTGGCGAACGAGGTCTTCTTGGCCTGAGCGAAAACGCGGAAGAGAACCCAGGCGCGGACTTGGTGCGATGCCTTGCCGCTCTTGGGCATGAGCTTCATGCGCTCGATGAGCTCCCGCTTGGGGCGCCGGTCGGAGATGGTCCAGCCGAGGTCCGCGGCGACCGATTCCTCGTCGATGATGCGGAAGCCGTGGCGTTGCATGGAGGTCTGGAGCTGGGCGATGACCCGCTTGAAGATGTTGCTCGAGCGTTTCACCGTGTCCGGGTTCTCGTCCTCGCTCATGACGAGGACGGGGATGTTGGTGGCCACGTTGCCCTGTGCGCTCGCGGCGGGCGGCACGGTGGCGCAGGCGGTGGCAAAGGACACCGCGGCCGCGAGGCTGAGCAGCTTGGCGGTGGAGTGCAGAGACTGTTGCATGGTTCCAACTCCTCTCGTGGGTGGATGAGCCTATCCTACCGTGCCGCCAATGGAAGGAACGGGCGCGGTTTTCCGGGCCGGCACAGATCCGGTTCGAAAGCGCGGGCTCGATGACGGCGAAGGTATCGCGTTCCCGGGCTGCGAGCTACCGCCCGAGGAACTCGGCGTCGCGGCCCTCGCGGAAGGCGCGCGTCCCCTCGTCGAGGTCGTGGGTGTCGCCGAGGTCGCGGAACGAGTCGGACTCCAGGCGAAGCGCCTCGTCGAGGCTCATGCCGTGGATGCGGTGCATGACCTCCTTCGCCATCCGCTGCGGGAGCGGGGCGCGGCTCGCGAGCCGGGCCGCGTAGGCGAGGGACTCGGCGAGGAGGCGGTTCGCGTCGACCACCCGGTTGACGAGCCCGATGCGGTACGCGTGCTCGGCGTCTATGAGGTCGCCGGAGAGGATCATCTCCATCGCGTTGCCGAGCCCGACGATCTCCTTCAGGCGCACGAGCGCCCCGTCGCAGGCGTGGAAGCCCCAGCGCGTGTCCTGGAGCCCGAAGCGGGCGGCGGGTGCAGAGAAGCGGATGTCGGCGGCGAGGGCGAGCTCGAGCCCCCCCGACACCGCGTAGCCGTTCACCGCCGCGACGATGGGCTTGAAGACGGGGAGGTTCCGGGTGATGCCGCCGAAGCCGGGGCCGTTCGTGAAGCGGCGCCGGAACTCCGGGACCGGGGTGGTGGCGTAGGCCATCGTGTAGGTCTTGAGGTCCGCGCCCGCGCAGAACGCCCGGTCCCCGGCGCCGGTGATGACCGCGCACCGGGCGTCGTCGTCCGCGTCGAACTCCCTCCAGCGTTCGACGAGGGCGTCGTTCGCCGCGAAGTCCATCGAGTTCATCCGCGTGGGGCGGTTGATGGTGATGAGGCGCACGTGGCCGTGGCGTTCGTAGAGGATGTCATCGCTCATGGCGGAGCTCCCGTCTTGCGAGTTCGGAGGTCTTGGTCGAGCGGAGCCGGGCGCGGGTGCGGATGCGAACCGGGTCGGGGCCGGGCGCCGCGCCCCGTATCCCGTCAGGGATCGAGGGCGGGGAGGCGCTTCCCGACCAGGTCCGCGAAACTGCCGAGCACCCGCAGGGTGAGGCCCCAGATCACGTGGCCCTCGAAGTCGATGCCGGGGTGCACCGTCTCCGGCCGCCCGGGGCGCTCCCACTCGATGCTCGTCGCCGTGCCGGGGTCGAACAGGTGGCGGAGCGGCACCCAGAACGCCTCCGTCACCTCGTGGTTCAGGGTCGCCCGCCAGCCCGTCGCTCCCCCGCGGCGGAAGTCCGGTCCCAGGTGGTACACGAAGGGCGAGAGCGACCCGCGGGGTCCGATCCGGTACAGGGGCTGGGCGGGGAGGGCGCCCAGGCACTGGTCGCGGGTGAGGCGAAGCCCGATCTCCTCGAAGGTCTCGCGCTCCGCCACCGCCGCCGCGTCCGGGTCGCCGGGCTCGGCCCGCCCGCCCGGGAACGCGACCTGGCCGGACCAGGGGTCCCCATCCCGCACCGTGCGCAGGATGAAGCAGGCCTCGAGCCCGTCGCCCTCGCCCGCGAGCGTCATTGCGACCGAGGCGTTCCGCCACTCCGCGGTGAACGGGGAGGCGGGCTCGGCCGGGCGCCGTCGCCCGAGGGCGGAGCGGATTTCTTCGACGGTGAGCAATGCAGGGTTTCGTGGTTCGGTGGGATCGGACTGGCGCGGTGGGATCAGGCTGGCTCGGCGAGACCTGTTGACTCGGTGGGACCGGACTTGCGTGGACGAGGAGCCGGAGGGCGGTCGCGTCGGCAGTCGCGCGGGGCGCCCGGGGCGTTCAGGCGCGCTCCGCCCGGCGGCCTTCGATCGCATCCCAGATGGCGGCCTCGATGCGGATCCCGTCCAGCCGGTCGATCTCCTGGATCCCGGTCGGGGAGGTCACGTTGATCTCGGTGAGCCAATCGCCGATCACGTCGATCCCGACGAAGACGAGCCCGCGCTCGCGGAGCACCGGGCCGAGCGCCTCGCAGATCTCGTGATCGCGCCCGGTGAGCTCGGTCTTGCGTGCGGTCCCGCCGGCGTGGAAGTTCGCGCGCGCCTCACCGGCGGCGGGCATCCGGGCTACGGCGCCCGCCGCCTCCCCGTCGACAAGGATGATGCGCTTGTCGCCCTCCTGCACCTCCGGGAGGTAGCGCTGCACCATCATCGGCTCGCGCGCCCAGAGCTCGCCGAACATCTCGAGGAGCGCGTTCAGGTTCTCGTCGCCCGGCCGGAGGTGGAAGACCCCCGCCCCTCCGTTGCCGTGCAGGGGCTTCACGATGATGTCGCGGTGCTCGCGGCGGAAGGCGTGGATGTCATCCGCCCGGTTCGTGATGAGGGTCGGCGGCATGAGCTCCGGAAAGTGGGTCGCGAACAGCTTCTCGGGCGCGTTCCGGACGCTCACCGGGTCGTTGACGACGAGGGTCGCGGGGTGGATGTGCTCGAGGAGGTGGGTGGCGGTGATGTAGGCGAGGTCGAAAGGCGGGTCCTGGCGCATCAGCACCACGTCGAAGTCCGCGAGGTCCACCGCCTCGAAGTCGCCGAGGGTCGCGTGCACGCCCCGTTCCCGCCGCACTTCGAGGGGCTGGGCGTGCGCGGTGAGGCGCCGCTCGCGGAAGCTGAGGTCGGAGGGAAGGTAGTGGTAGAGGGAATGCCCGCGGCGCTGCGCCTCGAGGGCGAGCGCGAACGTGCTGTCGGCGTCGATGTCGACACCGTTCACGTGGTCCATCTGGATGGCGACGGCGAGGGTCACGGGCTGGGGGCGCGGGGCGGTCCGCGCGGTTCGGGTGCGGCCGCGATTCTACCCGCATCCCCCGAGCCCGCGGGACTGCCGCGGTGCGGGACGCGAGTCATCTCCCCGGACTCGAGAATTCGTCGAATTGCGGGAAACGCCCGATGGGGACGGATCTTCCGGGCGAGACGTCGGCAGCGTGCGCGTTGACGATGTGGCGACATGAGGCTACATTTCGAACCATGGTCTCCGTCGGCGTACGCGAGCTCAAGAATCGCCTGAGCGAGTATCTCCGGATGGTTCGCCGCGGCGAGGAGGTCCTGGTCACGGATCGGGGTGAACCCGTGGCAGAGCTGCGCCAGCCCTCGAGTGCCTCCCATATCTCCGCGTATCCGGAGCTGGAGCGCCGCGCCCGTGCGGGAAAGGTGCGACTGGGTGCTCCCAACCATCCGGGCCTGTATCCGTCCCTCCCTTCGTCGCTCCCCCCCGGCACCGCGCGGCGTCTGCTCGATGAAGAGCGGGACGAACGCTGAACCTCTACACCGAATCCAGCGCTGTTCTGGCTTGGCTGCTCGACGACGAGGGCGGAGAAGATGTGCAGGCGCGGCTCTCCGCGGCGGAGCTCGTGGTGACGTCCGACCTGACCTTGATCGAGTGCGACCGGGTCCTTCATCGCGCTTCGGCGCTGGGTGAACTGAGCGAGGCGGACGCGCTCCGGAGACGCACGCTTCTCGCAACGGCGGCCGAGCA
Source organism: Gammaproteobacteria bacterium (assembly GCA_022822245.1). Next base: position 4,683 of record JAJECB010000027.1, on the reverse strand, counting down.
CTGGGCCGTGTTCGCGATTGACGGTGAGATGGCGGAGAGGGCGCGGCGGCCTTTCCCCCGCGAACCGCTGAGGACGTTGGACGCAATTCATGTCGCCACCGCCCTGGCAGTACGTAGTCTTGTGTCCGAACTGCACCTCTTGTCGCTGGACGATCGTATCCGCCGCAATGCTATCGAGCTCGGCTTCCAGGTCGTGCCGGCAAATTGAAAGAAGAGGAGGGCAACGCATGGCATTCACCGCACCGATCGACAACTTCCGGTTCCCGGAGTCCTCCCGGGGCGCCTTCGCCGGCAAGCGGGTGCTCATCACGGGCTCGGGACGCGACGGCGGCATCGGGCAGGCCTTCGCCCTTGCGGCGGCCATGAACGGGGCTTCGGTGGTGGGGGTCCATTTTCACCGGAGCTACCGGGACGGCTTCGACCTCGTCGCGAAGCTGCGCGAGCACGGGGTGAAGGCGTTCGCCCTCCAGGCCGACGTCACCAACATGCGCGACCTCTGGGCCTCGCGGGGCTACGTCGTCGACCAGATGGACGGAGGCGGGCCGGACCTCGTCATCTGCAACTCGGGGCTCACCGAGAAGGGGTACCGTTTCGGACGCGCCCTGCCGGAGCGCGAGGGGGAAAGCCGGGCGGAGCGCCGGGCGCGGGTGCGCCAGAGCTTCATCGACCACCTCGAGGAGTCGCGGACCGTCCTCGACACGAAGATCGACGGCTTCGTCGCCATGACCCACCTCTGGGCCGGCGAGGCGGTCTACCACGACCGCCCGCTGACGCTCGTCTACGTTTCCTCCCGCCAGGCCATCGACCCCGGGGCCGCGGTCCCCGGCTACGTCATCGCGAACTGGGCGGTCCTGCCCCTTCCCCGGGTGCTCCGGGTCAACCTCGGGCGGTCGTCGGGGCTCGTCAACGCCTGCTGTCTCATGCTGCCGTTCGTGCGGACCGGGATGACCGAGGAGTACGCGGACAACCCGAAGGTGTTCGGGCGCTGGCAGTCCCGGATGCTCGAGCCCTTCGAGGCGGCCCGGGCCGTCACCCGGCTCCTTTCGAGGCCGGCCCCGGAGCTCGACCTCGGGAGCTTCGAGCTGCTGGTGGAAGGCGAGCCGGCGGCGGTGCGGCTCGCGTGGTCGCAGGTCCACCTGGACGTGCGCGAGGAGCCGCTCGACTGGAGCATCGCCGACCCCCTCGTCTACCCGTCCGATTCCGGCCCCGCGACCTGAGGAACGCCGCGCGCGGCGAACCGCGTCCGTCTCCGGTGGCACGGAGCCGCGGGGCGGGGGATCAGTCGTCCCGCTGTCGCTCGATGGCCTCGAGACGATGCTGGATGGCGACGAGCTGCGCCCGCAGGGCCCGGATTTCGTCCCCCGGGGAGGCCGCGGGAGCGGCCTCCCGCTCCTCGGTGGGCGGCTCCGGCCCGGTGGCCGCGGGAGGCTCGGGCTCTTTCGGCTCCAGTGGGTCGCCCGGCTCGCCGCTCCCACCCGTCGCGGACCGGACGAGGCGCGAGAAGTACTCGGCGTTGCGCTCGCCGAGCTCGCGGAACGTGGCAAGTGCGCCGACCGGATCGAAGGGGTTCGACAGGTTCCGGACGAGATCGCGCTGATTCGCCGCGAACAGCTCCATGCTGCTCTCGAGGTAGGCGGACAGGTGCTCGCCGAGACCCTCGTGGTAGAAGCGGAGGAGCCGGCGCAGGTAGCCGAGGGACAGAAGGTTGTTTCCCCGGCCCGCCTCCTCGGCGACGATCTGGGCGAGGACCCACGCGGTGATGTCGCGGTCCGTCTTCGCCTCCCGCACCACGAAGTCCTCTCCGTGCCGGATCATCTCATGCAGGTCGGCGAGGGTGACGAACTGGCCGGTCGCGGTGTTGTACAGCCGCCGGTTCGCGTACTTGCGGATGACGGCGGGCGCGCCGGACCCTCGCGCGGCGGATTCCGGGCTCACGGGACGCTTCCGAGTTCGGGCGACGAGCGGGCCATGCGCGGGTTGTACCCGATCCGGCTATGCAATGCAAAAGATCGTCCGCCGACCATCGTCCGGGACCGATGACGGCCCTTTGTCCGACCCCTCGGACGATATACAACATACGGATATTATTCGAGTCAAGGAGTGTGAATGCGGTCTCTTTCGCGAGCGCGGAAGGCGCCGAGCCGTCAAGGGGTTGACACGAGGAATTCCGGCCCTATTATTTTGCGTTGCAAAATTTCTGCCGACCCGCATCCCGCGGGCGGCGTGATGAGCTACGCACGAGGAGAATCGAAGATGGACGCAAGTGTGAAGACCGGGACCACGCAGTCGGCCTTCGGGACGGCCGGTCCGGAGACCCTCGAGAGCATGGCCGCGCTCGGCCGCGATGCCTTCGAGCGGACCATGCGCATGACCGCGGAGGCCACGGTCCGCGCGTGCCGCGGGGCGGCCGCGGCGAGCACCGTGCAGCTCGAGGCCGCCCGCGCACTGCGCGAGAAGATGGGGAACGGCACCAGCGAGAACGCCTCCGCCCTCTCCGCCACCTCCGAGGCGGCCATCGCGGGCATGGAGACCTGCATGGAGAAGGCGATCGAGTTCACGCGCGCCAATGCGGACGCGGGCATCGAGGCCGTCGGCCGGACCCTGGCGGCGAAGACGATGGACGAGTGGCTCACCGTGCAGATCGATTCGGCCACCCGTATGATGAACCTCGGTCTCGCGCAGGCTTCGGAGTTCGCCCGCATCGTTACCGATACCTCCACCCGGTGCGCGGATCCGCTCAAGGCGCGGGTCGAGGACACCGTGCAGGCGTCGTAGCGGTTCCTGGAGCCGGTCGCGGAAGGCAAGGGCGGGGCCGTTCCTCCCCGCCGGAGTCCACCAACCATGTCGAATCGACGCGATGACGAGCGCCCCGACGCCGCCGCCGGCACACGGACCGGACCGGACGGCCCCGCCCGGGACGGCGGGAACCCGTTCGCCGAGCAGCTCCAGCGGATGATGGCCGACTTGGCCGGGGCGTGGGCGAGCGGCACCGGGAGCGCGGCCGGGGGGGCCGTCGAAGCGATGGAGGACCTCGCCGGCCGGGTCCGTTTCGATCCGGCGCGGATGGTCGAGGCCCAGATGCAGCTCTGGCAGGACTACCAGCGCCTGTGGATGGGCACCACCGCCCGCCTGCTCAATCAGGTGCCGCCCGCCGCGCCGGTGGCCGAGCCCGCGCCCGAGGACCAGCGGTTCCGCGACCCCGAGTGGAGGGAGAACCCGGTATTCGACTACATCAAGCAGGCCTACCTGCTGAACGCGGCCTGGGCGAAGCGCATGGTGGAGAGCATCGACGGGCTCGACGACGACACCGCGCAGAAGGTGGACTTCGTCAGCCGCCAGATCGTCGACGCGCTGTCTCCCACCAACTTCGCCCTCACCAACCCGGCCGTGATTCGCGAGACGAAGGAGCGGCGCGGGGAGAACCTGCGCGAGGGGACGGAGAACCTCGCCGCCGCGCTCGCGAGGGGCAAGGGGCCGCTCGCCGTCGAGCACGTCCCGCCGGATGCGTTCGAGATCGGCACCGACATCGCGGTCACCCCGGGCGAGGTGGTGTTCCAGAACGAGCTCCTTCAGCTCATCCAGTACGCGCCCGCGACGCAGACCGTCTACAAGCGGCCGCTGCTCATCGTGCCGCCCTGGATCAACAAGTACTACATCCTGGACCTCCGCCCGCAGAACTCGTTCGTCGCCTGGTGCGTCGCGCAGGGCTACACCGTGTTCATGGTGTCGTGGGTGAACCCCGACGAGCGCCATCGCGACCGGAGCTTCGATGACTACCTCCAGGGCGGAATCTTCGCCGCCCTCGACGCGATCGAGGAGGCGACGGGGGAGCGGGAAGTCACCGCCATCGGCTACTGCATCGGCGGCACGCTGCTCGCGATGGCCCTCGCCTGGATGGGTGCGCGCGGCGAGACCCGGATCCGCGCGGCCACCTTCTTCGCCGCGCAGGTGGATTTCGCGGAAGGCGGCGAGCTTCGCGTGTTCACCGACGCATCGACCCTCAAGCTCGTGGAGGGGGAGGTCGAGCGGCAGGGATTCCTCGACGGGGCCTCCATGGCCGCCGCCTTCAACCTGCTGCGCTCGAACGACCTCGTGTGGCACTACGCGGTCGAGAGCTATCTCATGGGCAAGAAGCCCCGCGCCTTCGACCTCCTGTACTGGAATGCGGACTCCACCCGCTTCCCCGCCCGCCTCTTCTTCGACTACCTGCGGGGCATGTACCAGGAGAACCGTCTCTCCACCCCCGGCGGGGTCGAGGTGCTCGGCGAGCCAATCGACCTCGGGGACATTCGCATACCGGTGTACCTCCAGGCGTCCCGCCAGGACCACATCGCGCCGGCCGCGTCGGTGTACAAGGCGATGAACCTCTTCTCCGGTCCCCGGCGCTTCGTCCTCGCCGGGTCGGGACACATCGCGGGGGTGGTCAATCCGCCGGACCGGAACAAGTACCAGCACTGGATCAACCCGGGCCGCCGGCGTCCCCGGTCGCTGGACGAGTGGCTGAAGGGGGCGGAGGAGCATCCCGGGTCCTGGTGGCCGGACTGGCACCGCTGGATGTCGAGGCGTTCGGGGCGCCGGGTGGCGGCGCGGGCGCCGGGCGAGGGCGGTCTCGGGCCGATCGAGCCGGCTCCGGGATCGTACGTGCGGGTGCGATGCGACGGGTGAGGCATGCCGGCGCCGGCC
>JAJECB010000026.1 GCA_022822245.1 Gammaproteobacteria bacterium | reverse complement strand
CCGGCGACCGCGGCCGCATCCTGCGGATCCACCGCGACGGCGAGGCGACGCTTCTGCTGCGCGCCGATTCGGAGCAGATCACCGCCGCGGTCCGGAGCGGCAACGCCGTCCTCCTCGGCGCCTCGAACCCCGGCCGGATCCTCCGGCTGACCGACTCGCCGCGCACCGAGGGCCGCTACATCTCGTCCGCGCTCGACGCCGGCGGCGCGGCCGCCTTCGGACGGATCGGCTGGGAGGCGCGGATCCCCCCCGGGGCAGCGCTCGCCGTGGAGACCCGCAGCGGCAACACCGCGGAGCCCGACGACACCTGGAGCGACTGGCGCGCCGCCGAAGCGGGCGCGGCCGCCCCGAGCCCGTCGGCCCGCTTCCTCCAGTGGCGCGCCGTCCTCCGCTCCGATGGCGGATCCTCCCCCGAGCTGACCTCGCTCGAAGCCGCCTACCTCCCCGCGAACCTGGCGCCCCGCGTCACCGGGATCACGCTCCACCCGCCCGGGCTCGCGTTCGAGGAGATGATCTCGACGCAGACTCCGCAGCTCCAGGGCATGGAGCACCTTCCCGAGACCACGGAAGCGGCTCGGAACGGTCCGTCGCGAGGAGCCCTCCCGGTCGGGAGCGGCCGGCAGCTCTACCGGCACGGCGTGCGCACCGCGACCTTCCAGGCGAGCGACCCGAACGGGGACCGCCTGCGTTACCGGGTCTCCTGGCGGGAGCGGGGCGACGTGGCGTGGCAGATCCTCCGCGACGGGCTCCGCAGCCCCATCGTCGCGTGGGACACCCGGGCCATGCCCGACGGCCGCTACGAGCTGCAGGTGGAAGCGCGCGACACGCCGGACAACCCGCCGGAGAGCGCTCTCGCCGGAGATCGGGTCAGTCGTCCGTTCACTGTGGACAACACCCCGCCGCTGGTCTCCGATGTCGCGGTCACGAGCGACGGACAGGTGCGCTTCACCGCCGAGGACGCCGGGACACCGATTCGCCGGGCGACGATCACGCTGGAAGGCGGCGAGCCGATCGTCGTTCTCCCCACCGACGGGATCAGCGACTCCCGGACGGAGACCTTCGACGCCGCGATCGCGAACTTCCCGGCCGCAGCGGCCGCCGTCGTGATCACGGTGGAGGACGACCAGGGCAACCGGACCAGCCGCGAGGCCCCCATCTCCCGCTGACCTCGATCGGTCGCCGGGGAGTCGTCCCACCGAGTTCCTGCCGAGTGGATGCCGAGGCTCATGGCCGGTGACTCGAGCCGCCGGGTCGCCCTCTTCACGCGCCTCCCTGCGCCGGGGCGAACCAAGACCCGGCTCGTCCCGCCGCTCACCCCCGGCGAAGCAGCATCTCTCCAGCGGGCGATGACCGAGGATCTGCTCGAACGCCTCGCCCGCGATCTTGCCCCCACCACCGACCTCGAACTCCGCGTCGCCGGATCGGCGGAACGGCCGCCACCACCACCGCTCGCAGCCCCCCCGGAGTGGCGGACGGTCCCGCAGGGAGGCGGCGACCTCGGCGCCCGTCTCCGCCGCACGGTCCACACCGCGTTCGGCGATGGCCTCGGGAGCGTGGTCCTCATCGGCGCCGACGCCCCGCTCCTCCCGACCGGGCTCATCGAGTCGGCGTTCACCGCCCTCGACGCCGCCGACGCCGTCCTCGCTCCTTCCGAGGACGGTGGCTACGTGCTCCTCGCCCTCGCCACCGATCGGGGCGCCGCCCGTTTCGACCTGCTCTTCGAAGCCAAGCCCTGGGGCACGCCGGCCATCGCGACCGCCACCCGGACCGCTGCGAGGGACGCGGGCCTCACGCTTCACCCCCTGCCCTCCCACTGGGATGTGGACCGACCGAGGGACCTGGACCGCCTGGCAGCGGAAAGCGCGGCGCTCCCCCCCACCCGGCGTCCACCTCGCACCGCAGCGTTCCTCGAGGCGCTCACCCGCCGACGGCGGAGCGCACCGCTCCACGGCCCGAAAGGCGCGGAACTCCTTTCCCCATGACGGACACCGACGGCTCCCTGCTCGCTCACCTGGCGGGGAGGCTCACCAGCCGCACCGAAACCCTCGCGACGGAGGCACTCGGGCACATCCTCTCGCGGTCCGAGCCGGCCCGGAGGGCGGTCGCAGAGCTCCTTGGGAGCACCGGCGCCGAAGTCCGGCCCTTCGGCAAAATCCAGACCGAAGTCCCCTATCGCAACCGGACGATGCGGCCCGACCTGGTCGGCTACGACGCCGAGGAGGTCGAGTCGGTCATCTGGGAGGTGAAGTTCTGGGCTCGGCTCGGGGACCAGGCGGCGCCTACGTCCGGCTGCTCCCGAAGGAGAGGCCCGCGACGCTCCTCATCGTCGGCCCCGAATTGCGGCGCGAGTCGCTGTGGGCCGAGATCGGGCGACAACTGGAGCTGGACGACGGGACGCCTCCAGAAGGGCGCAGCGGCGTGCGCACCGCCCCGATCCCGAAGCATCCGGCCCACCGGGTCGCGCTCACGAGCTGGCGGGTGCTGCTCAAGACGATCGCGAGCAAGGCCGAGGACGCACGCGAGGACGTGAGGCAGCTCGAGGCGCTCTGCGACCGGCAGGACAGCGAGGCGTTCCTGCCCATCCGCCCCGACGAGCTCGCACCCGAAATCGGCAGGCGACTCCGTGATCTGCGCCACCTCATTCACGACCTGACCCGACGCGGACAAACCGAGGGATTCCTGGACACCTCCGGGGTGAAGGTGACGCCGAGGCCCCACGGCTACGGCAGGTACCTGCGGATCGGGCGGAAGGAGAGGGGTCGGGCAGGCATCTGGCTCGGCGTCCACACGGACTTCTGGGCCGACCACGGAGAAACCCCTCTGTGGGTGGTCTTCAACTGGAACCCGCGACCCGATCTCCTGACGGCGCAGCAGGTTCGGGAGCGAACCCGCCTGATGCGCCCGGGCACCAACGGCATCCCCATCCACCTCCCCACCGGCGCCGAGTACAACGAGGTCCTTCGACAACGTCGTCCAGCAGCTCCGCACGATCGCCGAACTCATCGCGATCGACTGATGGACGCCAAAGCTCCTGTAGTGGACAATGCGCGTGACTTGAGGACCGATTTGACGCGAGGTTCGGACCCGAGGTCCGAGATTCCGACCGTACATGACATTATTTGTCCCATCGGGTGCGAACTTTCCCCGATCGAGGCCCGAATTCTTGGTACCATCGGACCATGCTCACCAAGCGCTGCGCGGACCGGCTCGACCAGGCTCTCGTGCGGGTGGCCCAGCAGGAATTCGATCGGCTCTCTCGAGGCCACTCACAACCCGAGCTCCGGAAGCGCGTCTCGGAGGGGCTCGGCTCACTCGGGGGCTTGGCCTTTGGAACGCCCGCGGACTACGACGACCCGTGGGTGGCGCTGCTCTATCTCACCTGGTACTTCCCTAGGCAGGTCCGCCTCGCCGCCGACATCTCGGCCTCAATGTTCGACTCTCGTCGTGACGGCTCGCAGCCGCTCTGGATCCTGGACTACGGATGCGGCACACTCGCCACGCTCTTCGGTTTGAGCCTCGCACGGGACCGGCGCGCCGATCGCCCCCCGATCGGGGTCCTCGCGATCGACCCCAGTGAGCAGATGCGCCGCCTGGGTCTGGTGGTTTGGCGCACCTCCCCGGAACTCGTGGACAACCGTATTCTTTGCGCTCCGAGGAAGGAGGACTTCATGAAGAGGCTCTGGAGTCAGCCGACCTACTCCACCGAGACCTGGTTCATCGCGATGCACGCGATCTACGAAGAGAATCAGGAGCGCCTCTCTTCGATCGTGGATGAGTTCCAGCAGAAGTACTCTCCGACCGAGATGGTTCTCACCTGCAACTCACAGCATGAGAAGCGCGCCCGCAAGGCTCTTCCCGGCGCAACAAGCCTCTCGATGCGCGATCGACGCGTCCACGTGCTCCCACGTATCACAAAGTGGCGGAAGGATCTTGGGGACCAGCTCAAAGCCACTCCGCGCGACTACCTGGAGAGGACGGTGGACACGGCCGTCCGATCCCCGGTGATCCTGCGGCGGCGAGGCGCGAAGTGATGCGGCCCCCGGGACTCTTCGGCCCCGTCGCCGAAGGCGAGCCCCCACGCCCGCGCCGCATGGGACAAGCGAGCGTCGAGTACACCTCCCCGCGCAGCATCCTCACGCGGGCCACCGGATTCATGGATCAGTACGACTTCACTCTGAATCCCTACTCGGGGTGTTCCTTCGGGTGCACCTACTGCTACGCGGCGTTCTTCTCTCGAAGCCGAGAGAAACAGCAGAACTGGGGGCGATGGATCATCGCCAAGGAAAATGCGAGACGCCTGATGGAGAAGCGTCGGCCTGGGAGCCTGGACCGACGTCTCATCTACATGAGCAGCGTCACGGATCCGTACCAGCCCATCGAGCGAGAACTGGAGCTGACGCGCGGTGTACTCGAAGTCATGGCTGAGCGGCATCAGCCGCGCCTGGTGGTTCAGACGCGCAGTCCGGATGTCGTGCGGGACGCGGATCTGTACCGAGAGATCACCGCCCGTGGAGGCCGGGTGCAGGTGAACATCACGATCACGACGGATGACGAGTCCATCCGCAAGACCTTCGAGCCCTACTGCCCATCGAACGCCCGACGACTCGAAGCGGCCCGGCAGCTCATGAACGAGGGTATTTCGCTCTGCGTCACGATGACGCCTCTACTCCTTGTCCGCGACGCCGAGGCATTCGTGCAGAGATTGCTCGACACTGGCGTCGAACAGTTCATAGTCCAGCCATTCCACTTCAAGCGGGGTCGCTTCGTGGCCGGGACTCGCGACTCCGCCTTGCGTCTCATGGCGGAGGCCCTCGGGGCGACGCGATCCGATCTGGGTGTCGCGTATCTCGAGCACTACGGCGCCGTACGCGAGGTGCTCCGAAGGGAACTGCCTTCGCTCGGAGAGGGGAAAGACGGGTTCGCGCCACCCTTCTGACGGATTACCGTGCCCAGATGAGTTTGCGGGGCTGCCCCCGTGCCGCGGCCGCTGAACCAGCCGTGACGGGGGATGTCCCACAGCGCGACTGGGACCGCCCCGAAGTGTGGTAAGTACTCCCCGACTCCGATGCGCGCCCGAGCCGCCCTGACCCCGACCGCGAAGCTCCGCTTCTCGGGGCATCAGACCTTCCCCCTCCGCCACGGCTGGCTCACCAAGGCGGCGCTGGGCATCGGGGAGGATCGGGAGCTGTTCCGACGGAAGGACGCGCTCGTCCGGCTGGGCGTGGGCAAGAACATGGTCGCCTCCATCCGCCA
>JAJECB010000190.1 GCA_022822245.1 Gammaproteobacteria bacterium | reverse complement strand
GCGGCGACCTGGGTGGCGAGCATGGCCATCCCTGCGTCGCCGTTCGCGGCGAGCGCGCTCCCGGCGTTGAAGCCGAACCAGCCGACCCACAGGAGCGAGGCGCCGGCGATGGTGAAGACGAGGTTGTGAGGGAGCATGGGCGTCGCGGGAAACCCGCGCCGCCGGCCGACGACGAGCGCGGCCATGAGCGCCGCGACCCCCGCGTTGACGTGGACGACGGTGCCGCCCGCGTAGTCGAGCACCCCGAGCTCGCCGAGCCAGCCGCCGCCCCACACCCAGTGGGCGACCGGGAAGTAGACGAGGGTGAGCCACAGCCCGCTGAACCACAGCATCGAGGAGAACTTGAGCCGTTCCGCGACCCCGCCGAAGACGAGGGCGGGGGTGATGATCGCGAAGGTGAGCTGGAACATCGCGAAGACGCTTTCCGGGACGGTTCCGCTCAGGGCGCCCCGCTCCACGCCGGCGAAGAACGCCTTGTCGAAGCCGCCCGTGAACCAGCCGCCGTCCCCGAAGGCGAGGCTGTAGCCGTAGACGGTCCACAGGACGGTGGCGAGGGCGGCGACGGCGAGGCACTGCATCATGACCGAGAGGACGTTCCGCGCCCGTACCAGCCCCCCGTAGAAGAGGGCCACCCCGGGCAGGGTCATGAGCAGCACGAGGGCGGTCGCGGTCAGCATCCAGGCGGTGTCGCCGGTGTCGAGCGAGTCCGCCCGCGCCGCAAGGGGTGCGAGCGCGAGGACTCCGCCGGCCCACCGCGGGGCCGGCCTCCTGCGCGGGGCGGTCATTCGCCTTCCGCCCGGGAGCCGCCCCGGCAGAGCGGCGAGTCGGGGGACGCGCCGGCCGCGTGGAACCACTCGTCCGGGGTCACCGCGTGGATGGCGAGCGCGTGGATCGGTCCCGCGAGCTCCGCGGCAAGCGCGTCGTTCACGAGACGATGCCGGCCGAGGAGGCGCCGGCCCTCGAACCGCCGCGACGCGATGACGAGCTTGAAGTGCGACTCCGAGCCGGGCGGAACGTCGTGCATGTGGCTCTCGTTGTCGACCTCGAGGTGCACGGGGTCGAAAGCGGCGAGCAGCTTGGTGCGAATTTCGGCTTCCACGCTCATGCGGACCAACTCCTGGGATCGATCGCCGCCGGACCGGAGCGTCCGCGCCGCGGCGGCGGGCCCGGGCTCCGGCTCCGTACCCGCCCATTGTCTCACTTCCACGCGAACACCGGCTGCTCGAAGTGGGACACCCGGGTCGCCCGGTCCATGAGCAGCCACTCCCTCGCCTGGTAGATGACGGCCGCGGTGGGGGCGAAGATTCGCCCCCCGAGAAGTCCCACGGAGAGCACCGGACGGTCGCTCTCCGGGATGGCGGTGGTGGCCGCGAGGTCCGGGGCGAGCAGCCGGCCGAGGGGGACGAGGTGAGCGCGGGCGACCTCCGTGCGGTCGAGGGCGAGCTCGGGGCGGGGCGGGCCCCAGCACACCACCGGGGAGATCACGTAACCCGAGCGGGTCGCGTAGTCGTCGAGGCAGCCGAGCACGTCCCCCTCGGGCACGTCGAGGCCCACCTCCTCGCGGAGCTCGCGCCGGGCGGTGTCCGGCGGCGATTCGCCTTCGTCCGAGCGGCCGCCCGGAATCGCCCACTGTCCGCTGTGGCGCCGCAGCCCCGAAGCGCGCCGGGTCAGGACGAAGCAGGCCTCGCCGGCATCGTCGCCGACGATGACGAACGCCACCGCGGCGCGCCGCATGGCGGCGTCGGGGGATACGCGGCGGGCTTCGATGGACGCGAGGCGGTCCGCGATCCGCGCCCGCAGGTTGGAGTCGAACGGAAGCGAGGTGGCAGGGCGCTGCATGGCGATCGACTTTAGCACGCGGAGCCAACGGTCCCGCGCGCGCCGTCATGCCCCCTCGTGGCGCCGGCCGGCGAGCTGGGCTAGAATCGCGCGCCGCGTTTCGACCTCAGGATCTGCCTCCATGAAGCCGGACATCCATCCCCGGTACGAAGAGATCACGGTTACCTGCGCCTGCGGCAACACCTTCCGCACCCGCTCCACCTACGAGGGCGACCTCCACGTCGAGGTGTGCTCCGCCTGCCACCCGTTCTACACCGGGCAGCAGAAGATCGTGGACACCGCCGGGCGCGTGGAGAAGTTCCGCCGCCGCTACGCCGCTCGTTAGCCCGACTCTCCCGCCCCCTCCGCCCCGGCCTCGACGGGGCGGGTGCCCGGCGACAGGGCGCGCGTCTCGCGCGGCTTGACTTCACGCGACATTCTCATGCGGTTTTGGACTTTTCCGGACTAACTCCCTGACTGCTTGGGGGAGTCCGGCATTATCCACAGATTCTGTGGATAAGTCTGTGCAAAGCTCCCCCCAAACCGGAAAAAGTGCCTATGATTCAACGGAGCTCTCAAGTGTTGACAATCTTTGACCTGTTCCGCATTATTGTTTTTATTTCAAATAGATACGTCGCATGGAATGTGACCGTTCAATGATACGGACGTTCCCGGCGCAAGACCCGGCGCGTACCATACGGAAAGTGTATAAGTAATCGGGTAAGCCATTGACTGACAATGGTTCGGGCCAATTTCCGACAAGTTCTGATTCAATTTGCTACTCGCGGGAGCGCACCCCGGCGGACCATCGCAAACGCCCTTCGTTGCGGCCACTTCCGGGTCCCGTCCCGTCGAGGAGGTGGCCCTCGAGGATCGCTCGCCGGCGCCTCCCTCGCGTTGACCGTCCCCGGCATCTGCTGCACACTACCGTGCGCTTTGCTCGCGCCATGTACCTGATGCCCGACACGGGCACGCGCGGAAAGCGGGCAGGCGGAGCGGCCCGGCGACGAGCGCCGGGAACGGTTCGCTCACCAACGAGGATTTCGAAGATTGGCCCGCGTGCGGCGCGAGCCTGAAGCGACGCCAGCGCAAGACGAAGGCACACGATCCGATGATGAGAGCAGCAATCGTGGCGGGGATGGCCTTCGGCCTGCTCGCCACCGGGGCGTTCGCGTCCGGCAACCCCGAGGCGGGGAAGCTCAAGGCGGCGGTATGTTCCGCCTGTCACGGCGCGGACGGCAACAGCGTGAGCCCCATCTGGCCGAAGCTCGCCGGCCAGGGCGCGCCCTACCAGATGCGCCAGATCATGGCCATCCGCTCGGAGCACGGTCGGGCCAACCCCGAGGCGGCGACCATGATCCCCATGATCGCGAACCTGAGCGACCAGGACCTCGCGGACATCTCGGCCTTCTTCGCCACCCAGGTCTCCACCGTGGAAGCGGCGGACCCGGACCTCGCGGAAACGGGACGGCGCCTCTACCAGGCCGGTGACGCAGCCCGGAACATTCCGTCGTGCATGAGCTGCCACGGCCCGGGCGGACGCGGAAACCTGCTCGCCGCGTTTCCCCAGCTCGGCGGGCAGTTCGCCGCATACTCCGCGAAGCAGCTCCGCGCGTACCGCGACGGGTCGCGAACGACCGATCCCGCCGGCATGATGCGCGCGATCGCGAGCCGACTCACCGACGCCGACATCGAGGCGGTCTCGGAGTATCTTTCCGGGCTCCACCAGGCGGGGAGCTGAGCCCGGCGCCGATCGCAGGAAGGCCCCAAAACGGACGGCCGCGACGGGCCGTTCCAGACCCCGGAACCCGTGCCGCCCGAACTGCGCCGGGCCCTCCGGGATCGTCCCATCCCGCCATCAGGAGGCGCCCCGAATGAAGACCATCGTCGCCGCCCTCTTCGGATTCGCCCTCGCGCTGCCCGCCATCGCCCAATCCGACATCGAGGGGCTGTACCAGAAGCTGCCGGCGCCCCAGCCCACCTCGGATCCCGACCGGGTCGAGGTGGTCGAGGTGTTCTGGTACGGCTGCCCGCACTGCAACCGCTTCCAGCCCTACCTGGAGGCGTGGACCGAGACCCTTCCGGACCACGTCCGGTTCGTGCGGATGCCGGCCATCTTCAACGACCTCTGGGATCTCCACGCCCGCGCCTACTACATTGCGGAAGCGCTCGGGGTCCTGGACGAGATCCATCCCCTCATCTTCGCCGCGATCCACGACGAGGGGCGAAGTCTCGCCTCCATGGAAGCGCTCCGGGACTTCTTCGTCGCGCACGGGGTGGCCGCGGCCGACTTCGACCGGCACGCAAAGTCCTTCTCGGTCCGGACCGGGGTCCAGCGTTCCCTTGTCATGCAGTCGCGGTACGGGCTCCGGGGAGTCCCCGCGCTCATCGTGAACGGACGATTCCTCGTCAGCGGCGCGACGGCGGGAAGCTACCCGAACGTGCTCGCGGTCGCGGACGTCCTCATCGCCCGCGAGCACGCGAAGGCCGGAGGCTGAATCGTCCTCGCCCGCGGCGACTCCCGCCTGGCGGTACCGGGCCGTACCGACCCGGACCGGACCCGGATCAGCCCTCGATCCGGATTACGGTGCGGCCGGTGACCGCTCCGTCCATGTAGCCGTCGAACACGCCGTGCAGCTCGTCGAGCCCGATCTCCCGGGTCACGATGGTGTCGATGTGGCGAGGCTTGAGATCCGTGCCGCATCGCCCCCACGCATGGTCGCGCAACTCCGGCGAGATGGTCACCGAGTTGATGCCGAGCAGGTTCACCCCGCGCAGGATGAAGGGCATCACGGTGGTCGAGAGCTTCACTCCCCCGGCGAGGCCGATGGCCGCAATGTTCCCGGCCGGCTTCACCGTCCGGGTCAGCCACGCGAGGTGGTCGCCGCCCACGTTGTCCACCGCGCCCGCCCACTCGGCGCGTTCGAGGGGACGGGTGCCCATCTCGACCTCGTCGCGGAGCACCACCCGCGCCGCGCCGAGCGACTCGAGCCAGCCGGCCGACTCCGTCTTCCCGGTGAACGCCGCCACCTCGTAGCCGCGCGCGGCGAGCATGTCGACGGCAAAGCTCCCGACCCCCCCGGTGGCGCCGTTCACCAGCACCGGGCCGTTCTCCGGCCGCTGCCCGTTGAGCTCCATGCGCTCGATCGCGAGCGCGGCGCTGAACCCCGCCGTCCCGAGGGCCATCGCTTCGCGCAGGCTCAGCCCCTCCGGCATGCGCACCACCGCGTCGGCGGGCGCCCGCACCCTCTCCGCGTAGCCGCCGTCGAAGGCCTCGCCCATGTTGGCGCCGGCGACGAGCACCCGGTCACCGGGCGAGAAGCGTGCATCGGAGGACGCCTCCACGGTGCCGGACACGTCGACCCCCGCCACCATCGGGAAGCGTCGCATGATCCGGCCCTTGCCGGTGACCGCGAGGGCGTCCTTGTAGTTGATGCCGGACCACGCGGCCCGGATGGTGACGTCGCCCTCCGAGAGGTCGTCGAGCCCGATCTCGTCGAGGCGCCCCTCGTACCCGCCGTCGGCCTCATGGACCCGGAATGCGCGAAATGTGGACATGCAACCTCCCAATTCGGTGAACGGCGCGGACCTCCGCGCCCGGCGGAGAGACCCATCGGGGGGCGGGCGCGCCGCCGCAGCGGGCGCCCGGTTGCCCTCCGGTCAGCCGGCCGCCGCTTGCTCTTCCTCGACCCACCGATCGAGCGCCGCGATCAGCTTTCGGGCCTGGTCCGCGCTCGAGATCGTGAACTTCGACCGCTGCTGATAGCGGTCGTTCCGCTTCTGGTAGCGCCGGACGGTGAACCGCACGGGTCCGTAGTCCCCCCGCCGCGCCTCCCATTCGCGGTACTTGAAGACCACCGTCGTCCACGCGCCGCGACTCAGGACCTCCTTGTCGAGCTCCTGGACGAGCTGCACACCCCCTTCGCTGTAGTCGACCGTGAGGTCGTCCGCGGTCGCCGACATCCGTCCTCCGAAGCTGCCATGGAGCGGACCCCCCGCTCCGCCGTGGCGAAGCGGGGGACCGGAAGCCGCGGAGTGTAGCGAGCGATGGCCGCCCGGCGATACCCCTTCGACGCGGGCGCGGCGGTCGCCGCCCTCAGGCGAAGCGATCCCGAGCTCGCGCGGGCGATCGAGACCTTCGGCCCGTTCGCGATGCGGCGCCGGGCGATGCGCACCCCCTTCGAGGCGCTCCTGCGCGCAATCGTCTACCAGCAGCTCTCCGGCCGGGCGGCAGGCGCCATCCATGCCCGGGTGCTCGCCCTCTTCGAGGACGGGCGTCCGACCGCGCGGGCGCTCGCCGAGATGAGCGACGAGGCGCTCCGCGCGACCGGGCTCTCCCGGGCGAAGACCGCGGCGGCACGGGACCTCGCCGAGAAGACGGTCGCGCGCGTCGTCCCGGGTGTCCGGGCGTTGCGCGACATGTCCGACGACGAGATCGTGGCGCGACTCGTCCAGGTCCGCGGGGTGGGGCGCTGGACGGTGGAGATGCTGCTCATGTCCCATCTCGCGCGGCCCGACGTCCTGCCCGCGACCGACCTCGGGATCCGCCGGGGTTTCGCGCGGATCCAGGGTCTCGAGGACCTGCCGGATCCGGCCGACCTGCTTGCCCACGGCGAGCGCTGGCGCCCGTGGCGCACGGTGGCGTCCTGGTACCTGTGGCGCGCCGCCGACCTCACCGCGGGGATCCCCGAAGACTGAGCCCCCTCCCGGCGCCCGCCACGGCCGCGCCACGGCCATCGACGCTCATGCACCCGGGGTTCTTCCCGGACCAGCCGGCTCGAGGTGCGGCCTCGCTAGAATACGGGGTTCGCCGCCGACCTGAGGACGTCCGATGTCCGCACCGCTCTTCGAGCCGGTCCGCCGCGCGCGGATCGAGTCCCTCAACATCGCGTTCGAGGAATACGCCCACGCCGCGACGGGCGCGCGCCACTTTCACCTCGACGCCGAAGACGACAACAACGCCTTCCTCGTCGCCTTCCTGACCGTGCCCCGGGACTCGACGGGGGTCGCCCACATCCTCGAGCACACCTCGCTCTGCGGGAGCCGGCGCTTCCCGGTCCGCGACCCCTTCTTCATGATGATCCGGCGCTCGCTCAACACGTTCATGAACGCGTTCACCGCGAGCGACTGGACCGCCTACCCGTTCGCCACGCGCAACCGCAAGGACTTCGACAACCTGCTTCAGGTGTACCTCGACGCGGCCTTCTTCCCGCGTCTCGACGAGATGGACTTCGCGCAGGAGGGGCACCGGATCGAGCGGGCCCGCCCGGGCGACCCGGATTCCGAGCTGGTCTACAAGGGCGTGGTGTTCAACGAGATGAAGGGGGCGATGAGTCCCCCCGTGGCCCAGGTGGGGCAACGGCTCCAGTCGCTCCTGTTCCCCACCGTCACCTACCACCACAACAGCGGCGGCGACCCCTCCGAGATCCCGTCGCTCACCTGGGAGATGCTCCGCGACTTCCACGCCCGCCAGTACCATCCTTCGAACGCGGTGCTGATGACCTACGGCGACCTGCCCGCGGCCCGCCACCAGGAGGCGTTCGAGCGCCTTGCCCTCTCGCAGTTCGAGCGGCGCGAGATCGACGTGTCGATCCCGGACGAGCGACGCTACCCCGAGCCGCGGCAGACCTTCGACCGCTACGCCGCCAGCGAGGCGGAGACGGCGGCCCGCACCCATCACCTCATGGGCTGGCTGCTCGGCCGCGCGGGCGATCCGGAGGAGGCGATGCGCGCGCGCCTGCTCGCCGGCGTCCTGCTCGAGCATGGCGGGTCGCCGCTTCGCCGGGCGCTCGAGACCACCGACCTCGGCACCGCGCCGTCGGAGCTCTCCGGCCTCGACGACAGCACCCGCGAGGCGACGTTCTCCTGCGGGATCGAGGGAAGCGAGACGGAGCACGCGGACGCGTTCGAGACCCTCGTGCTCTCCGTGCTCGACGACGTCGCCCGCGACGGGGTCCCCCGCGAGGAGCTCGATTCGGTGCTCCACCAGATGGAGCTCGGGCAGCGCGAGATCACCGGCGGCGGGTTCCCCTACGGCCTGCGGCTCATGGTGCGCGGGCTCGGCCCGATCCTGCACGGCGCGGACGGGCTCGCCGCCCTCGACATCGACCCCGCGCTCGAGACCCTGCGGGCGGAGGCCGCCGACCCCGGCTTCATCCCGCGGCTGGTGCGCGACCGGCTGCTGGACAACCCGCACCGAGTGCGGCTCACCATGACCCCCGACCCCGAGCTCCCGGGGCGGCGCGCGGCCGAGGAGCGCGAGCGGCTCGAAGGGATCCGCGGGCGGATGTCGGAGATCGACCTCGCCTCCGTCGACGAGGCGGCGGCCGCCCTCAAGGCCCGCCAGGAGGCCGAGGACGATCCGTCCATCCTCCCCAAGGTGGGGGTCGAGGACGTCCCGGAAGACCTCGCGATCCCCGAGGGACGGGAGGTCTCGTTCGGCCCCGCGCCCGGAACCTGGTTCTCGGCCGGGACCAACGGGCTGAGCTACCTCCAGGTGGTCGTGGACCTCCCGCCCCTCGCCCCGGAGCTGCTCGCCCTGCTGCCCGCGTTCTGCGACTGCGTCACCGAGGTCGGGAGCGCCGGGCGCGACTACCTCGCCACCCAGGCCCGCCAGGCGGCGGTCACCGGCGGACTCGGCGCGAGCCTCTCGGTCGGAACCTCCCAGCGGGACGTCGAGCGCCTCCAGGGCCTGTTCGTCCTGTCCGGCAAGGCCCTCACCCGGAACCAGGGCGCCCTTGCCGAGCTCCTCGCCGAGACCTTCGCCTCCCCGCGCTTCGACGAAGCGGGACGCCTGCGCGAGCTCGTCGCCCAGGCCCGGGCCCAGGCCGAAGCGCACGTCACCCGTTCGGGACACGTGCTCGCGATCAGCGCGGCGACCGCGGGGCTCGGCCGGTACGCGGCCCTCGAGGAGGATTGGCACGGGATGCGGGGGATCCGGAGCCTGAAGAGCCTCGACGACGCGCTTGCGGAGGACGACGCGGTCGCCGGCTTCGCGACGCGTCTCGACGCGATCCGGGAAGCGCTCGGAACGTCGCGCATGGAGATCCTCGCGGTGGGCGAGACGCTCGAGCCGGCCACCGAGTGCGCCGGCGCGCTCGCCCGGTCGATCACGGACGGAGCGGCCCCGAGCGTGCCTTTCGACCCCGATCCCGGCGACGCCGCGCAAGACCGAGGCGCCTCGCGGGAGGCGTGGCTCACGACCTCGGAGGTGAGCTTCTGCGCGCGCGCCTTCCCGGCCGTCCCCCAGGCCCACCCGGACGCCCCGGCCCTGCGGGTGCTCGGGCCCTACCTCCGCAACACGTTCCTGCACCGAGCGATCCGCGAGCAGGGCGGCGCCTACGGAGCCGGCGCGGGCTACAGCGCGGACAGCGGCACCTTCCGCTTCTTCTCCTATCGCGACCCCCGCATCGCCGGCACGTTCGCCGACTTCGAGGCGGCGGTGCGGCGGCTTCTCGACGAGCCGCAGGACGAGGCGCATCTCGAGGAGGCGATTCTCGGAGTCATCTCCGATCTCGATCGCCCGAGCTCGCCCGCGGGACAGGCAATCGGGACCTACTTCGGCACCCGGCACGGCCGCGACCCCGCGCAGCGCCGACGCTACCGGCAGGCGGTTCTCGGGGTGACCCTGGAGGACGTCCGGCGGGTGGCGGCGGAGTACCTCGGGCCGGAACGGGCGCACGACGCGGTGGTGACGAGCGAGAACCTCATCGCCCGGGAGCCGGACCTCGACGGCTTCGAGACCCACCGTCTCTAGCCCGGAAAATTCACCGATCTCCGGCCGTCGCCCCCGGGGCGACGGCCTCCCGGAACGGCCGCCGGGAACCGCGGGCGAGGCCCGGGAGTCCGCGGGCCATCGTGTATAGTCCGCCTCCCATTCCTCTCCGCCGGAGATGACCTCCATGTTCGACGAGCTTCGGATCCAGCGAGCCGCCGCGAGCCGCCTCGCCGAGGTCGACCCTTCGCGACTCGGATTCGGCGACCACTTCTCCGACCACATGTTCAGCCTGCGTTTCCGGGACGGGGCGTGGGGGCAGCCGGAGATCGTTCCCCTCGCACCGGTGCCGGTGCATCCGGGGTGCCTCGCCCTGCACTATGGCCAGTCCGTGTTCGAGGGGCTGAAGGCGTTCCGGGGAACCGACGGCCGGGTCCGGGTCTTCCGGCCCGACCGCAACGCGGCGCGCCTTCACGACTCGTGCCGGCGCCTGTGCATCCCCCCGCTCCCGGACGGCGTCTTCGAGGCGGCGGTGGAGGAGATCGTCCGCGTGGAGCACGAGTGGATCCCTCGGGGTCGCGGCGAGGCGCTCTACGTGCGCCCGCTCATCTTCGCCGAGGACGCCCACCTGCAGGTGCGCCCCTCCACGAGGTTCCGCCTCCTCGTCTTCACCTCTCCGGTCACCAACTACTACGACCGGGAGGCGGGGGCGGTCTCCCTCAAGGCGCAGAGCCGCTACACCCGCGCCGCGCCGGGCGGGGTGGGCTTCGCCAAGACGGGGGGCAACTACGCGGCCGCCCTCTTCCCCGCGACCGAGAGCATCGCCGAGGGGTTCGACCAGGCCCTGTGGCTCGACGGGACGGAGCACCGGTACGTCGAGGAGGTGGGGCAGATGAACATCTTCTTCGACTTCGGCGGCCGGGTGGCGACGCCGGAGCTCCGGGGGACGATCCTGCCCGGCATCACCCGGGAGAGCGTCATCGCCCTGCTGCGCGACCGGGGCATCGAGGTGGAGGAGCGAAGGATCCCCATCGACGAGGTCGTCCGGCGGAGCGAGGACGGAACACTACGCGAGGCGTTCGGAGCGGGCACCGCGGCGGTCATCACCCCGATCGGACGGATCGGTTTCGAGGGGAAGGTGTACGAGATCAACGCCGGCGCCTCCGGACCGCTCGGCGCCGAGCTCTACGACGCGCTCATCGGCATCCAGCTCGGCGAGCGGGAGGACCGGCACGGCTGGAATCGCATCGTCGACCTCGAATCCGCCCCCGCCCAGGCCGCGGACTGACCGGGCGGAGCCGGGCCACGCGCCCCCGCGATTGAACATAACTCAATCGTACCAACGGAATAATCGTTTGCGCGGGGCAGCGCTCCGCACCTAGTCTGGTCCCGGATGGTTTCCGGAATCTCACCGTGAGCAACGGATTGAAGGCAGTGGCGGGGACGGCGGCCGCGTGGACGGAACCGGAGGCGGATGCGCCAACGGCCGCCGGCGAGGCCGCGGCGCAGTCCTGCCCCGTATGGGAGCAGGTCCGGCGCGAAGCGGAACGCGAGCGCGAGCGCGAGCCCGCCCTCGGGGAGTTTCTCGAATCGACGATCCTCCACCGCAAGGGGCTGGAGGACTCTCTCGCGTGGATCCTCTCGCGCGAGCTCGCGAGCCCGGTGGTCGGCCAGGAGCGGCTGCGCGAGCTCTTCGACGAGGCCCACGCCCTCGACCCCGGGATCGGAGACGGCGCCCGCGCCGATCTCCAGGCGGTGCGGGACCGTGACCCGGCCCTCGAGACGTACTTTCCGGCCCTCCTCTTCTTCAAGGGATACCACGCCCTCCAGGCGTACCGCATCTCCCACCGGCTCTGGAAGGACGGGCGCGAGCTCGCCGCGCTCCTCGTGCAGAGCCGCATGGCGCACGCCTACGGGGTGGACATCCACCCCGCGGCGAGGATCGGGCGGGGCATCATGATCGACCACGCCACCGGGGTGGTGGTCGGGGAGACCGCGGTCATCGAGGACGACGTCTCCATCCTGCACGAGGTGACCCTGGGCGGTACCGGAAAGGAGACCGGCGACCGGCACCCCAAGGTCCGGGCCGGGGTGCTGATCGGCGCGGGCGCGAAGCTGCTCGGCAACGTCGAGATCGGGGCCGGGGCAAAGGTCGGCGCCGGCAGCGTGGTGCTCGCGGACGTGCCCGCCCATTGCACCGTGGTCGGGGTTCCCGCGGAGGTCGTCGGCACTCCCGAGAGCGATACCCCGGCCCTGACGATGGACCACCGGCTGACCTGATCCGGGTCCGCCCCGCCACGCCCCGTGAGCGGGGGAAGCCATCCCCCCGGGAGCGCGCGCTTCCCGCCCACGATGCGCCGATCGCCTCCCGAGGATCCCGTGGGCAAGATGTCCGCGCACCCGGGTGGCGGGCACGCGCTACCGGGGCGGCGACCTTCGTACCGGGACCGAGAGCTCCACCTCTCCCGCACGCTCGAAGACGAGGGTGAGGGAAATGCGCTCTCCGGCCTCGAGGCGGGACGAGACCCCCATCAGCATCACGTGAAGCCCTCCCGGCTCGAGCCGGATCGACCCGCCGGGGGGAATCTCGACCGCGCCGACGTGCTGCATCTTCATGACCCCGTCCACGACCACGCTCCGATGGATCATCGCGTGCCCGGCGCGCTCGGCCGCCACCCCGACGAGACGGTCCGCGGACTCGCCCCGGTTGACGATCGAGAGATACGCCGCCGACACCTTCGAGTCGCCGATGGACGCGCGCACCCAGGCGCCGGCGACGACGAGCGGGCCGCCCCCGAACGCGGGCGCAGCCATTGCGAGCCACCCGGCGACAGCGACGACGGCGACGGCCACCACGGCCGGGGACCGGCGCGGTCCGGGCGGCAACCGATGCTTCATGGGCGGAACCCCGGGACGAGCGGACGGCCCGGGGGCGGCCGCTCCCCCGCGCTCCGGATGATGATCGGCCGCGGGCGGCTGCGCCCGGCCGCGGGATGCCGCGGGCAGTGCCGCGAACGATTGGATGGTCAATGACAAAGGTAGAAGGGCCGGTCCTTCAGCATGAGCCAGACGGCCGGGGAGGAGCGGAGGGCCTGGACCACGGCCCTCGCGGAGTC
>JAJECB010000437.1 GCA_022822245.1 Gammaproteobacteria bacterium | reverse complement strand
CCTCCGAAAGAACCGCCAACGCCTGCCCGTCCCCACGCTCGCCTCACAGTACCTATAGCGGAACGTGGCGGAGATGTCCAGAATCGCCGTCAACTCATTGTCAGGCAGCACAAACAGTCAAAGAACGCATCCGCCCTGGGCCGATGCCCGCGCGAGGTGCCGATCTGCATCAGCTCACGGCCATTCGCGCGGTACGCCCCGGCGGTGCGACACAAGCGAGACGGGCGGCACAGCGCGGACCGGAGCATCGTTCCGCCGCGGGCAGGGCGGCGGGCAGGGGTTGGAACGAAGCTGTCGGGGGAAGGAGGATGCCGGCGCTGCGGGAGGGAACGACCGGCGGAACGGGACGGCTCGGGCGGAGAGTTCAGGAAGCGAAGGCAGCGCCGCCATGCGGACGCGGATTCGGCGACCGGCGACCGGCGACCGGCGACCGGCGACCGGCGACCGGCGACCGGCGACCGGCGACCGGCGACCGGCGATTATATCTGCAGCTTCAGCTCGCGATGTCAAGCGATTTCCGACCCGACTTCCGACCTGGACGGAACTCCCGACACCCGCTCCGTGGGCCACGCCGAGGAGGCGTCTCCACATCGGACCGAGCAAGCGAGCCGCCGCAAGGCCCCTTCGCAGCATGTCCATCATTTCGTGTCCCCCGAACCGCGAGCCCGCGCCCGCCTGAGCACGCCTGCAACGACAAGTATCGCATGCAACGGCGCTCGCGCTACACGATATGGTACACGACGTCAACCCGTGCATTCGCCCCCATTCGCCCGTTCGCCCGCATTCGCCGATTCGTGCGTTCGCCGATTGTTCCCCTGCCCCGCTGGCGTCGAATCAAGCAGCCTGGCCAGCCGCGAGGCGGCGGGCGCCGCGCCTGTCCCCGTCCCTTCCTACTCCCCGGCGCTCCGGGTCGCGCCGGGCCGGCGGCGGAACAGGTGGTCTCCGATGTGGGCGAGGGCGGCGACCGTGTTGACCGCGCGGGTCGGATCCTCGAAGACGAGAAACCCGGCCCGTTCGAGGCGCCGCCGTCGTTCGTCGTCGATGATGAGGCTCACCGCCATCACCCGGTCGTGGTGTGCGGCCCGGATCGCCTCCAGCCGGTCCATGAGCGGGTCCATCACCGCGGGGTTGGCGCCGACGGTGGCGAGGAACAGGACGATGGAGTCGTAGCCGCCCCGCCGGACGACCGCATCGAGGAAACAGTCGAAGAGCGACCAGTCGTTGAACGCCTGGGCGGTGCAGTCGACGGGATTGCGGGCGGACGCGAACGGGAGCAGGGCCTTGAGCTCGCGTTCGACCGGCACCGGCATCGGCGCCACGTCGAGCCCCGCCCGCACCGCGGCGTCCGCCATCACCACCCCCACGCCCCCCGAGATGGTCATGAGCCCCGCCCGCCGCCCGTTCGGAAACGCGTTCGCCGCGCAGGCGCCGGCCACGTCGATGAGCTCCTCGATGGTCCGGGCGCGGTAGACGCCGTTGCGCTCGAAGATCTCCGAGAAGCGGGCATCGTCGCCCGCGTCGGCGGCGGTGTGGGCGCGCGCGGCGGCGGCGCCGGCGGCGCTCTGCCCGGTCTTGAGCACCACGATCGGCTTGCGGGTCTCCGCGGCCACCGACAGGGCCGCTTCCAGCTTCTCGAGGTCGCGGCATCCCTCGAGGTACGCGACGATGACCTCGGTGTCCTCGTCCCGTGCCGCGCAGGCGATGCCGTCCGCCACGTCCACGTCGCACTCGTTGCCGGTCGTGCACCACAGGCTCAGGTCGAGCCCCCGGTTGCGGAGCAGCAGGGCGGCGTGCGTGCCGAACGCACCCGACTGGCTGATGAGGGCGACGTTGCCGGGGGGGAGCTCGACCTCGTCGAGCGCGCTCATGAACGTGCCGAAGAGCCCGAGCCGGGGGTTCATCACTCCCATGCAGTTCGGGCCGACGATGCGCATGTCGGTGTCGCGCACGATCGCCTCGATCCGCTCCTGGAGCAGCTCGCCGTCCGGGCCGCTCTCCGCGAAGCCGGAGCTCACCACCACGCAGGCGCCGCAGCCGCGGTCGTCGGCGGCCCTCACCACGTCGGGCGCGTCCTTCGCCGGCACCACCACGAACACGAGGTCGGCGGGGGAGGGAAGGTCCTCCAGGGACGCGATCGGCTCGTCTCCCTGCACCGGCTCCGTCCCCGCGCTCACCGGGTACACCGGCCCCGCGAATCCGCGATCGCGCAGGTAGCGGAAGATCCGCCCTCCGATCTTGTCCGGGTCGCGGGAGGCGCCGACCACCGCGATCGAGCGCGGTCGAACGAGCGCGCGCAGGGTGTCGGGATCGGATGCGGCGTCGGCATCGAGGTCCGGAGCGAGGTCGGGGTCGGTGAGGAACGGGTCGTTCGTCATGCGTCGGGCTGAGGCAGCGCTCATGCAGGCAGTGGGTCGAATCATCGGATTGTAGAATCCCCGCCCGATCTCGTCACATTCGACGGCCCGAATCCCTCTCGCAGCCGGAAGAGACCCCGCATGGCGCCCCCCGTTCATGGACCGACCTCCCACATCTACTACTCGCAACGTCTGCGCCTGCACTACGTGGACTGGGGCAATCGGGGCGCGCCGCCCCTGCTCCTCGTGCACGGCGGCCGGGACCACTGCCGGAGCTGGGACTGGGTGGCGGAGGTGTTCCGCGCCGACTACCACGTGATCGCGCCCGACCTGCGGGGCCACGGGGACTCGCAGTGGATCCAGGGCGGCGCCTACATGCTGGCCGACTACGTCTACGACATCGCGCAGCTCCTGCACCAGACCCGCCTCACCCCCGCCACCGTCGTCTCGCACTCGCTCGGGGGCGCGATCTCGCTTCAGTACGCCGGGCTCTATCCCGAGAACGTGGTGAAGCTCGTCGCCATCGAGGGAATGGGACCGCCGCCCGCCCTGCGTCGCAAGGAGCGCCTTCCCGGTCCGGAGCGGTTCGTCGACTGGATCGACGACATTCGCAAGCTCTCGGGCCGATCGCCCCGGCGCTACGCGAGCATCGAGGACGCCTTCCGGCGCATGCAGGAGGAGAATCCGCACCTCACTCCCGAGCAGGCCCGCCACCTCACCGTGCACGGGGTGAGCCAGAACGAGGACGGCAGCTATAGCTGGAAGTTCGACAACTACGTCCGCCTCCAGCCGCCGCACGGGATGCGCGCCGCGGACACGGTGGAGACCTGGAAGCGGATCCGCTGCCCGACCCTGCTCGTGCGCGGGACGGAGAGCTGGGCGGCGGACCCGACCGAGGACGAACGGTTGGCGCACTTCACCGAGGTGGCCGGGGTCAACGTCGAGGGGGCCGGGCACTGGGTGCACCACGACCGGCTCGACGAGTTCATCCGCCTCGTCCGGGGGTTCCTCGCCTAGCCCCGCGGCGGGCCGGCCGGCGGACGAGGACGGGAACGCGGACCGGGACGCGAACGGAACGGGGACGAACGGGAGACCGGCGATGGCGATCCGGCTGACGAAGCCCTGGCGGGCCCTCGCGGCGAGGGAGGTGGCGCGGCTCACCGGACAGCTCGGCGTCTACCACGTCGGCGACGAGGCCGGCAACGTGCTCTTCGTCGGGGTGGCGGGGGGCCGCTCGCGCTTCGGCCTGCGGGGCGAGCTCGAGGCGGAGCTCGTCCGCCGCGGGCCGGGCTTCCGGTTCCGGGTGGAGGTCAATACCCAGTACCACACCCGCCATCGCGAGCTCCTGATGCTGCACCGGGCCGACCACGGTGCGCTCCCGCCGGAGAACGAGGCGCCGCCCGGGCTCGGCCGGCTCCATCCGGCGTGAGGGCGGACGGGCGGATCAGCGGCCGAGCGGGTCGGCGGGGCGGCATGCGAACGAGGGGAGCGATGCGCGAGGGGAGCGCCGGCGCCCGCCGCGGGCCGGAACGCACGGAGGGAGGATCATGAACCTCCGGCCGAGCGAAGAGCAGAGGCTTCTCGTCGACCTCGTTCGGCGCTTCGTCCGCGAGGAGATCCTCCCCCTCGAGGCGGAGCTAGACCCCGATGCGAGCGAGCTCGAGCCGTCCGACCACGCTCGCCTCGCCGGCATGGTCCGGGAGATGGGGCTCTTCGGCCTCGAC
>JAJECB010000193.1 GCA_022822245.1 Gammaproteobacteria bacterium | reverse complement strand
GGCCGGCTCCCGGATCGGCGGCGGGAAAGATGTCGAGGGTCTCCTTCTCCCCCGGGCCGTAGCGCACGTCGAGCGCGCAGTCGAGGCGCGCCCGGGTCCCGGCGGACTCGGCCGCGTACGCCGCGAGGCGCTCGTCGATGTTCCGGGCGACGGCTCGCGGATTGAACTCGAGCTCAAGCGCTTCGGGAGAGAGGTTCCGGTAGGTCATGGCGTGTTCCTGCTGTCGAATCCGTAGATATCGCGGGCGGCGCCCGCGGTGAGGTACCCGTCCGCGAGGTCGCGGCGGATGGCCTCCTCGTCCCGCTCCCCCGGCGGCCCGTAGCCCCCCGCCCCGCTCAGGCGGTAGCTGACGACGTCGCCCCGCACGAGGTCGCGGGTCTCCTTGGAGGCGAGCCGCGCCTCTTCCCGGCCGGGGTTCAGCACGGTCTCGCCCCGGGTCCCCGGCAGCCCGCCCGCGAGGCCGGGCGGGGGGAGTCGATGCCGGTCCCCGGAGAGCGACACGGTGGCCCGGCTCGCGAGCAGCTCGACATCCTTGCGGACCCCGCAGCCGCCCCGGAACCGGCCCGCCCCGGCGGAGTCGGGGATGAACTCGAAGCGCCGGACCCGCACCGGCGCCTGGGACTCGTGCACCTCCACCGGGATGTTGGTCGCGTTGAAGACGGGGCAGAGCCCTTCCGCGCCGTCCTTGCTCGAGCGCCCGCCGTAGCCGCCGTAGATGACGTCGTAGAAGACGAACGGGCGGCGGCCGCGCCCCGGCCGGTCGTCCACTCCCCCCATTACCGGGTTGCTCCAGTGCGAGAAGCTCGCCATCGCGGGCTCCGGGCGCATCTTCGCGAACGCCCCGCACACCACCTCGAACATCCGGATCTGGTTGATGGCGCGCCCGCTGCTCGGGGCCGGGTACTCGGGGTTGAAGAAAGATCCCGAGCGCGCGCGGATCTCGACGGGCCGGTTGACGCCTTCGTTCTGGGGGAGGTGCGGATCGGTGAACACCTTGATCGCGAAGCCCGAGTAGGCGCGGGTGTAGTTGATGTAGGAGTTGATGCCGGCTTCCACCTGGTCGCTGCTGCCGGACCAGTCGAGGACGATCGAGTCTCCGTCCACGGTGACCTCGACGTGGAAGCGAAGGGGCTCGCCGGCCCTCGTGTCGTCGTCCATGAAGTCCTCGTGGCTCCACGTTCCGTCGGGAAGGGCTTCGATGAGCTCGCGCATCCGCGCCTCGGAGCGGTCCAGGATCGCGTCGATGGCGGTCTCGACCCGGTCGGCTCCGTGCTTGCCGACGAGCCCCGCGTACCGCTCCGCCGCGACCGCGTTGGCGTTGCGCTGGGCGAGGAGGTCGCCGCGCACGATCTCCGGGAGCCGGACGTTGCCGAGGATGAGCCGGAGCACGTCTTCGCGGAGCTCGCCGCGCCGCGCGATGCGTACCGGGAGGATCCGGAGCCCCTCCTGGAACGCCTCGCGCACTTGGACGATCTGGGAGCCCGGCACCGCGCCTCCCATGTCGACGTGGTGGGCGATGTTGACCGCGAACCCGGCGAGCCGCCCGTCCACGAAGAGGGGCGAGGTCATGAAGCAGTCCGGGTAGTGCCCCGAGCCCATGAAGGAGTCGTTGAGGAGGACGCAGTCGCCGGGCTCGAAGTCCGCGGGGGCGAAGTGGTCGAGGACGTGGCCCACCACGTACGGCATGGACCCGAGGTGACCGGGCGAGAAGTTGCCCTGGGCGACGAGCCGTCCGCGCGCATCGAAGATGCCGGTGGAGAAGTCGTCACCCTCGCGCACCGCCGCCGAATAGGCGGTGTGGCGGAGGGTCGTTCCCATGTCGTCCGCGACCGAGATGAGGCCGTTCCAGAGGACGCTCAGAGTCACCGGATCGACGGTTGCGGTGTTCCCGTTCTTCATGGCGGCGCGCTCCCTTCTCTCGCCGATACGTCGATGAGGAGGTTCCCTTCCCCGCTCACCCGGGCGGTGTCGCCGGCCGGGAGGAGGGTGGTCGACTCGCGCTCGGCCACGATGGCGGGCCCCGCGAGGCGGTCGCCGGTGCGAAGGCCGTCCCGGTCGAACACCGGCCAATCGGCCCAGGCGCCCCCGCTCCCGTCCGACGCGTCCGCGAGCCACGCGCTGACCGTGCCGATCGGCGCGGGCCGCGTGGAACCGGCCACCCGCCCGCCTTCCCCGGTCGCTCCGGACCGGGGCGGGTCCGGGTGCGGGTTCGGGTGGGTTTGCGGGCCCGAGTCCGGGCCCTTCCGATCCGTGCGCGCGCCGCGCCCCGAATCTCCAGTCGATCCGGATGCGGTCGCGGGGGCGGGGTCTCCGCCCGGCCCTCCGGTCAGGAACCAGTCCGTTCCCTCGGCCGGCTCGTCGCGCTGAGCGTAACCGTACTCCGCCTCGTAGCGGGAGTCGAAGGCCTCGCGGGCGCGCGCCGGGAACTCGCCGTCGATCGGCCCGGCCGGAATGGCGACCCGGAGCTCGAATCCCTGTCCCGCGTACCGGAGGTGCGCGTGCCGCTGCCAGGCGATCGGGCGGCCGCCGGAGCCCCCGATGAGCTCGCGCGCCCGCGCTTCCAGGCCGGCGAAGAGCCCGGCCAGCTCACTCGCCGCCTCCGGGCCGTCCAGCCCGATGGTGCGGGTGAGGGAGACGGTGAGGTTCCGCTCCGCCTCGAGCAGCCCGATCGCGGAGGCGACCCCCGCGCCCCGCGGCACGATGACCCGCGGGATCCCGAGCGCGCGCGCGAGCGCGCAGGCGTGGAGCGGACCCGCTCCGCCGAACGCCACCAGGGCGTAGTCGCGCGGGTCGCGCCCCCGCTCGATGGACATCGAACGAAGCGCCCGCTCCATGTTCGCGTTGGCGATGCGGTGCACGCCCCACGCGGCGGCGGCGAGGTCGAGGCCGAGGGGCTCGCCGATCTGCTCGCGAGTCGCGCGCTCCGCCGCTCCCCGGTCGAGCCGGATCTGGCCCCCCGCGAAGGACTTCGGGTCGAGATACCCGAGCACGAGGTTCGCGTCGGTGAGGGTGGCCCGCCCGCCGCCCCGGCCATAGCACACGGGTCCCGGCTCCGCGCCCGCGCTCTGCGGGCCCACCGCGACCAGGCCGAGCCGGGTAGAGGCGATGCTGCCGCCGCCCGCCCCGATCTCGACGAGCTCCACGGCCGGGACGCCGAGGGGCAGCCCGCTCCACCTGCGAAGGTTCACCCCGTCCACCTCGAACGTGGAGGTGATCGCGGGCTCGCCGTCGTCGATGACCCCGACCTTGGCGGTGGTCCCGCCCATGTCGAAGGTGATGACGTGGCTCAGGCGTTCGCGGGCCCCCGTCGCCCGGCAGGCGAGCACCCCGGCGGCCGGCCCCGACTCGATGATGTTGACCGGGTACTCCCGGGCGAGCGCGGGGGTGGTGAGACCTCCGTTGGACTGCATGACGCGAAGCTCGCCGGTGAAGCCGAGGGAGGCGAAGGCGGCCTCCAGCTCGGCGAGGAACCGGCCGACGATCGGCTTCACGTAGGCGTTGGCGACAACGGTGCTCGTGCGCTCGTACTCGCGGCGCCGGGGCGAGACGTCCGAGGAGAGCGAGATCGGCACCTCCCGGTTCCGCGCCGGGTCTCCCAAGCGCTCGGCGAGGACCGCTCTCGCCGCCCGCTCGTGGGCCGGGTTGGCGTAGGCATGGAGCAGGCTGACCGCGACGCTCTCCACCCCGTCGGCGGCGAGCCGGTCGGCGACGGCCGCGACCGAGTCGGGGTCGAGCGGTGCAAGCACCTCGCCGTCGGGGCCGATCCGCTCGTCCACCTCGTGGATCGCGCGCCGCGGCACGAGGGGGCGCGGCTTGTCGAGCCACAGGTCGTAGGTGTCGAAGCGCTTCGAGCGCCCCATGATGAGCACGTCGCGGAATCCGCGGGTGGTGACGAGGGCGGTACGCCCGCCCCTGCGTTCGAGGACGGCGTTGGTCGCGACGGTGGTCGCGATCAGGATCTCGTCGACGTCGGCGAGGCGAAACGGTCGAACCGACGCGAGGCGGTCGATGCCCTCCAGGGTGGCGCGGGCCGGGTCGGAGGGGGTGCTCAGGGTCTTCGCGAACCACGAGGCGCCGCTCGCCTCGTCCCGAAGGACGAAGTCGGTGAAGGTGCCGCCAGTGTCAATTGCGAGTCGCAGCATGGGTCCTCGCCCTTCCTCCCGCCGTTCCCGGAAAATGGGATCGGAGTGAGGTTTCGAATCGAAGGCTCACTCCGACCCCACTTTCCCCTACCTGCCGGTGAACTCCGGGCGTTCCTTGGCGAGGAACGCCCGGAACCCGATCTGGAAGTCCTCGGTGTCGTAGCAGTCGTAGCCCTCGTCCCGCTCTTCCGCGGTGAGCGGACGCGGATCGAGGAGCCGGTGGACGAACTTCTTGTGCCAGCGCGCGGAGAGCGGCGCGCCCTCGGCGATGCTCGCGGCCATGCGGTGCGCGGTGGCCTCCACCTCGTCGTCGGGGACCGCCCGGTTGACGAGGCCGAGCCGGAGTGCGTCCTCCGCCCCGAAGACCTCCCCGAGGAGCAGGATCTCGAGCATCGCGTTCGCCCCGAGCTTGGCGACGAGCGGCGCGAGCTCGTCCGGCGACTCGACAAGTCCGAGCCGCTTGACGGGCACCCCGAAGCGGCTCGAGGCCCCGCATACGCGAAGATCGCACATGACCGCGACCCCGAGCCCCCCGCCCACGCAGTCGCCCTCGATGAGGGCGATGGTCGGGTGGCGGCAGGTGCGCACCGCGTCGAGGGCGGCCCCGAGGATCCCGGCGTAGATCCGGCCCCGCCGCTTGTTGACCCGCCACGTCGCGAACTCGCTGATGTCCGCCCCGGCGCTGAACGCCCGGCCGCCGGCCCCGCGGAGGATTACGCAGCGGACCCCCGGGTCGGCGTCGAGCTCCGCCATCGCGTCCTGGAGGCCGAGGGCGATCTCGACGCTGAGCGCATTGCGCCGAGCCGGGGAATCGATGACCACGGTCGCGATCGCGCCGTCCCGCGACACCTGCACCCGCGCGGGCCTGCCGCCGTGCTGCGCCTCCGCCCCCGAGGGGGCCTCCGTCGCCCGGATCCGGGCCGCTTCGTTCGCCATCGTGTCCTCCTTTCTCGTGTTTCCGCCGCGGGCGGGCGCCGATCACCCGCCCGGCCCGCCCTCGCGGGGCGCGATCCAGATCGAGGAGGCGAGGGCTACCAGGTTGCCCGCCTCGCCGTAGACCGCGGTGCCGGTGAAGTGCTTGCGCCGCTCGCGGCCGAGTCGCCAGCCCGCGACCGTGCAGCGCTCGCCGGGCCGGACCCGGCCGGATACCCGGGCGGTCATCCGCCCGAGCCGGAGGTCCGCGGTGCCCACCGCGTAGGCGCCGGGGCAATCGAGGGCGCCCCACAGGAACTCGTCGGGAACCGCGCCGCTCGCATCCCCCAGCCCGGGATGCACCGGCCAGTCCGCGGCGACCAGTCCCGGTTCGGCGGTGGGACCCGCGAAGACCCGGAGCCCGCTTCCCGGCTCGCGCGCGAAGCCGCACACGAAGCACTCCTGGTAGAGGTTGGGCGTGCGGCCGGAATACCGTGCGGTCGCGGCGGCCGAGGTGGCGCGATCCGGCGCGGGCGGCGGGGGAAGGTCGGGCGCGTCCGCGACCGCCTCGGCAAGCAGTTTTCCCTCGTGCCGGAGCTCCGCCCGGCGGGCGGCCGCGGACGCGCCGTCCGTCGACTGCGCCGCGGCGCGATTCGCGGTCAGCTCGAGGGGGATGTCGAGCGGGATGGGGGCGCGCAGGGTTACGGTGGCCTCGCTTCCCACCGCCCCCGCCACGACCCCCGCCACGTAGCCGCCGTTGCCGAGCCCGGGCGGCCCCGAAAAACGGGAATCGATCACGATCGTGCGCACAACCTCGGTCATCTTCTTCGATCTTGCACTATCTGTATCGGACGCGGGCGGGCGCGAAGAGCTTGACGCTCCGGTGCTTGAAGAAGGGGATCAGGACCGCGCCGGCGAGGAATCCGCCGACGTGGGCGCTCCACGCCACCCCGCCGCCGGAGGTCCCCACCATGGCGGAGTTGATGAGCTGGAGCACGAACCACCCGCCGAGCACCCACACCGCGCGGACCCGCATCGTGTGGAGGAAGATGCCGAAGGGGATGACCACGAGCACCCGCGCGTGCGGATAGAGAAGGAGGTAGGCCCCGAGCACCCCCGACACCGCGCCGCTCGCGCCGATGAGGGGCACCTGGGAGGCGGCGTTGGGGGCGGCGTGGGCGACGAGAGCGAGGAGCCCGCAGACGAGGTAGAAGACGGTGAACCGCACGTGCCCCATCGAGTCCTCGACGTTGTTGCCGAAGATCCAGAGGTAGAGCATGTTCCCGATGACGTGCATCCACCCGCCGTGCATGAACATCGAGGTGAACGCGGTCGCCCAGGCGGGAACCAGGACGAGCTCCGCGGGCAGGTGCGCCATGTCGAACAGCACTGCGGGGATGGCCCCGAGCGCGTAGACCGCGTGCTGCTGGCCGTAGCCGTCGAGCGAGATCTGCCACAGGAACACGAGCGCGCACGCCACGATGAGGGCGATGGTGACGTACGGGGTGATTCGGGTCGGGTTGTCGTCGTGGAGCGGAAACATCGGCGCGCTGGCGGTGTCGGGGCCGGCCGGCACGGCCGAGCCCGGCCATCATACCCGCATCGGTTCCCATCGGCGTCCCGGCGTGCTCCGGCGCGTGGGCGGGCCGCGCCGGGGTGTCATGGGGCCGGGGTCCGGGATATCCTGTGTGGACCAACCACGGAGTGAGGATCAATGCGGGTCCGGATCGAATACTGCGGAGCTTGAGGCTACGAGCCTCGCGCCGTGAGCGCGAGAGATGACCTCATCATGGAGTTCGGCGCCGACGTGGAGCTCGTCAAGTCGGGCGGCGGGGTGTTCGAGGTCACGGTGGACGACCGGCTCGTCTTCTCCAAGAAGGCGCTCGGGCGGTTCCCGGAGCAGGGCGAGCTCAAGGGTCTCGCCAACGGCGGCCCTCCCCCGTGAAAGGAAGCGTCGCCCGCCCCTGAATCCTGCCCCGAACCCTGCTGCAACTGAATCCGCCGCGCCCGCGCGGCGGTTGCCGGGCTACTTGGTGCCGTAGAGGCGGTCTCCGGCGTCGCCGAGGCCGGGGCGGATGTAGCCGTGGTCGTCCAGCCGCTCGTCGACGGCGGCGGTGTAGACGGGCACGTCCGGGTGCTCCCGGTCGAAGGCCTGGAGCCCTTCCGGCGCCGCCACCAGGCACACGAGCTTGATGGACCTTGCGCCCGCCTCCTTCAGCCGGTGCACCGCCGCGACCGCGGAGTGGGCGGTGGCGAGCATCGGGTCGACCGCGATCACCTCGCGGTCGTCGAGGTCCTCCGGCACCTTGAAGTAGTACTCGATCGCCATCAGGGTCACCGGGTCCCGATACAGGCCGATGTGCCCGACCCGGGCCGCCGGCATCAGGTCCAGCATGCCTTCGAGGAGCCCGTTTCCGGCGCGCAGGATCGAGACCAGCACGAGCTTCTTGCCGGCGAGGACCGGGGCGGTCATGGATTCGAGGGGCGTCTCGATCGCTTCCTCGGTCAGCGCGAGGTCGCGGGTGACCTCGTACCCGAGGAGGAGGGCGATCTCCCGGAGCAGGGCCCGGAACTTGGCCGTCGGGGTGTCGACCCGGCGCATGAGGGTGAGCTTGTGCTGGACGAGAGGATGGTCGATGACTCGTACTTCCGCCATGGGATGCCTCCGGTTCGCGGGCGCCGCGCCGTCCCGGCGGGCGTAGTCAGAATACCGTGCCGTCGCTCGCGATCCGGATGGGTGGAGGACCTCCTTCCCGCAGGCGCTCCGCGATGCGCCGCCCCGCCCGCCAGGTCCCTCCTTCGAGGAGGTGGCCGATGGAGAAATCCGGTTCCGCGATGCCGAGGTTGCGCGCGACGCGCGGCCGCAGCCGGTCCAGCAGCGCCACCGTCAGCCCCCGCCATTCGACCACGATCGGATCTCCCGGAGAGAGCGGGCGGTCGGGGATGGGGCGCCGCGGAACCATCACCCCGGTGTCGATGAGCAGCCCCCCGTTGCGGTACTCCGCGAGCCCGGTGAGGGCGTCGGTGCCGATGACCGTGACGCCGCCTTCGGCGAGCGGCTCGACGAGGGACCAGGTGAGCCACTGGAAGAGCTTGTGCAGGGCGAGGACGCCGTCGGTGGGATCGGACCGGCGGATCCCGGCGTGCGGCCAGACGTCGCCGAGCGCTCGTCCGATGACCCCGTGAAGCGCCAGCATCACGGTGCGGAAGAGATCGCGGGCGTCGAGCCGGCCGTCGGTGGCGGTGGCCAGGATGTGGTCGAAGAGGTGGCCGAGCCGCCGGGCCGCGCCGTTCGCGGGCCCGGCGGCAAGCGCGAATTCGGGCCGTGCCGCGACCGCCCGCCCGAGGGAGTGAAGGCACCGGATCCGTCCCGTGACGCCGTTGAGAGAATTGTGAGGCCCGAGCTGAAACGACTGCTCGAACGAGGGCCGGTCGACGCCGGCGAGCCCGCCCGCGTCCGCGCGGAGCGGCTGCGCGGGGTCGCTCGACAGGGTTCCCCGACGGTAGAGGTCGAAGGTCGCGACCGCGAGGCCTTCGCTCCGCCCGATCGAGCTTCCGGTGAGCTCGTCCCGGTAGCGCCACGTGCTCCCCGCGCCCGCGTCGAGGAGCACGCTGACGACGGCGAGCTCGACCGCGCTCCGGGCGCGCTCCGCGCCGAGGAGTCCGGCGCTGCCGGCGACGGTGTCCCAGCGGCCGGCTCCGTTCGGCCCTTCGAAGTGCCGCCACCGGCTGTGCAGGGGTACCCGGAGATCCGGGTGGCGCTCGCGGGTGACTTCCGCCACGAACTCCGCCGCGGCGTCGAGCCGGGCCGCATCGACGCGGAAGTGCTCGAGCGCGTCGCGCTCCCCGAGATCGAGCAGCTCGTGCGCCCGCTCCCGAACCGCCTCGACGGTCCAGAGCTCCCGGATGGCGGGGTCGTCAATGACGTTCACGTTCCGGTTCCCTTCTCCTGAATCATGCACCCGAGCCGGAGCCGGGCCGCGAATCGTCGTTGCCGGGAGCCTTTGCGTCAAGCCGGGCTCGTCGCGGGCGCGCCCGTTGGTGGCCCGTACGCGACGCACGGCCGCATCTTTGGTTCGGCGTGAGAGGAGAATCGGCCGCCGGGCGGGGTCCCGTCGTGTCTCGCGGGGTACGCACGCGGCCCGAGATCGGTTATTTTCCGGCCCTTCGCACCCTTCTCGGTCCGGTTCGGACCGGACGGGACCCCACGCACGGGGGGCGGCCGGGTCGCGCGCCCGCCCCGGCGGGCGCCCCGGCGGGAGCTTGAAGGAAAGCCCGAGGAGCGCCGAACGATGGCCGAGGACCACGGCAGTACCGCGAGGCAGGAGCCGTCCGCGCCGGCGACGGGGGCGGGCCCCGCCCGCGCGAGTCCGCGGCGTCACATCCGCCTGTCGTCCCATCCGGGCGGGACCGCGAAGCCGGTCGCCATCGAGTGGGGGGCGGCGGACCCGAGGTCGCGCGGTCCGGTGCTCGGGAGCGTGCGCGACGGCACGCGCCGGAACGTCATCGGCGCTCATTCCGGGTCCTATTCGCTGTATCGGGCGCTCGCGGTGGCGGCGGGGCGGCTCGACCCGGTCCACGTCCCCGACCTCACCGACACCTCCCCGGCGGAGCCGATTGGGCCGTACCCGCCGTGGTCGGAGCCGGATCGCATCGTGTCGCTCGACCCCTGGGGGCACATGGTGAGCGAGGCGTTCGCCGAGGACATCGCGGGCGGCCTCGACATCCGGCCCACCATCGCGGTCACGAAGGCGCACCTGACGGTGCCGGAGGTCAAGGGCGCCATCGAGGCGGGCCGCCTCGCGCCGGACGGCGAGGTGCTGACCGAGACCGGGGACGTGCGGGTCACGAAGATGGCCATCGAGCCGGTGTGGTACCTGCCCGGCATCGCGGAACGTTTCGGGATCGGGGAGCCCGAGCTCCGGCGCGCCCTGTTCGAGGAGTCGGGGGGCATGTACACCGAGCTGGTGACCCGGCCCGACGTCAAGGTGTTCCTCCCGCCGGTGGGCGGGATCACGGTGTACGGGTTCGGTGAGGTTGCCGCCCCGGCACGCTCCGGCGCGCCGGTGACCTGCCGCGTCCACGACGAGTGCAACGGCTCCGATGTCTTCGGGTCGGACATCTGCACCTGCCGGCCCTA
>JAJECB010000304.1 GCA_022822245.1 Gammaproteobacteria bacterium | reverse complement strand
CAACCGCGGCATCGCGCCCGGGATCTGGACGAGCCGGCGCGTTTCCTGGTCGAGCGACGGAATGGCCCCCATCAGCCCCACCGCGTAGGGGTGGAGCGGCTGGTCGATGAGATCCGACACCGGTCCGACCTCCGCGAGGCGCCCCGCGTACATCACCGCGACCCGGTCCGCGGTGTTCGCGACCACCCCCATGTCGTGGGTCACGAGCATGACCGCGGTGCCCCGGTCGCGGCACAGCCGCTTGATGAGGGCGAGGATCTGGGCCTGGACGGACACGTCGAGCGCGGTCGTCGGCTCGTCGGCGATGACCACTTCCGGCTCCGCGCAGAGCGCGAGGGCGATGACCACCCGCTGGCGCATGCCGCCGGAGAACTCGTGGGGATAGGCGCCGAGCCGCTCCTGCGCGGCGGGGATCCCCACCTCCACCAGCAGGTCGAGCGCTCGCCTTCGCGCCTCGGCGACGCCGAGGTCGAGATGCGCGCGCATGGTCTCGACGAGCTGGTCCCCGACGCTGAACAGCGGATTGAGACTGGTCAGGGGGTCCTGGAAGATCATCCCGATGCGCCGTCCCCGGACCGTCCGCATCGCCTCCTCGGACAGTCCGTCGATGCGCTCCCCGCCGAGACGGATCTCGCCACCCGCGATGCGCCCGGGCGGATCGACGAGGCCGATGATCGCGGCTCCGGTCACCGACTTCCCGGCCCCCGACTCTCCGACGACGCCGAGCACCTCTCCGCGCCGGATGTCGAACGACACTCCGTCGATCGCGGTCAGCACCCCGCGCCGCATGGCGAACTCGACGCGCAGGTCCCGAATCGAGAGGACCGGCGCATCGTCGCGCCCGGTCGAAGCGGAAACCGGAGTCACCCGCCGCTCCGCGCCGTGCGGACGCCCGCGCCGCCTCGCGCCCTTCCCGAACACGAACGGGACGGGGACGAATCGATGGATCGGCCACCCGCCGCTTCTGGGATCATGTCCTACAATCTAGCAAATCGACGGAACGGAAAGGACTGTGAGATGCCCGGACGGCTCGCCGGAAAGGTCGCGGTCATCACCGGCGGAGCGTCGGGGATCGGACTCGCGAGCACGCGCCTCTTCGCCCGGGAGGGAGCCGAGCTCGCGCTCGTGGACCGCGACCTCGCGAAGCTCCCCGAAACCGAGCGAAACGGAGGCACCAGCCCCCCCCTGCTGCTCGAGGGCGACGTCGGCGACGAGGCGGCGGTCGCGCGCCATGCCGAGGCGGTCGCCGAGCGATTCGGCGGGTTCGACGTCCTCCTCGCCTGCGCCGGCTGGTCGAACCGCAAGAGCGTGCCCGACACCAGCCTCTCGGAGTGGGAGGGGGTCCTCAACACCAACCTCACCGGGAGCTTCCTCTGGTCCCGGGCGGCCATCCGCTCGATGCGCGGACGCGGGGGCGGCTCCATCATCCTCATCGCCTCCCAGCTCGCCTTCGCGGGCGGGCGCCGCAACGCGGCCTACCTCGCCTCCAAGGGCGCGGTCGCCTCGCTCGCGCGCACGATGGCGGTGGATCATGCCGGGGAAGGAATTCGGGCCAACGCGATCGTCCCCGGCGCCATCCGCACTCCGCTTCTCGAGTCCGGGTTTGCCCGGTCCGAGGACCCGGTCGCGGCGCGCGCATGGTCGGTCTCGCGTCACCCGCTCGGGCGCCTCGGAGAGGCCGAGGAAGTCGCGCAGGCCGCCCTCTTTCTCGCGAGCGACGAGTCCTCGTTCACCACCGGCTCGTGCCTGATGGTGGACGGCGGCTGGCTCGCCGGCTGACGACGCGGCGGCCACGTTGCGTGCGGCCCATGGCTGTGCTTGAATCGGAGCCGCGCCGTCCCGTGCGGCCTGTCCTGAATCTATATTTCATGTTCTGATTCAGTAAGTTACGCACGACCATGCTGGCGGCAGGGCTCGGTCGGAATCAGGAGAATCACTCCATGCGCATCGCCATCGGCCAGCTCAGCCACGAGACCAACACGATGTTCGGCCCCCCCACTCCGGTCGAGGAGTTTCAGCGACAGGAGTGGCAGCAAGGTCGGGAGATCATCGATCGGAACCGGGGGGTGCGGACCTACATCGGCGGCATGATCGATGCCGCCGGGGAACGCGAGGTCGAGCTCGTCCCGGGCTTCGCGACGACCGCGCACCCCTCCGGCACCATCCAGCGTTCCGCGTTCGACCGGATGCTCGCCGAGCTCCTGAGCGGGATCCGGGACGCGGGCGACATCGACGCGGTGTGCCTCGCGCTGCACGGGGCCGGCTCCGCGGAGGGGGTCGACGACATCGAAGGCGCCATTCTCGAAGCGGTCCGAACGCAGATCGGAGCGCGGATGCCGGTCATCGCCACCCTCGACCTTCATGTCCACATGACGGAGCGGATGGTCGAGCACGCGACCGCCCTGCTCGATGTCCACGAGTACCCGCACGTGGACTGCTACGAGCGCGGGTACGAGGCGATCGATCTCGCGGTCCGGACGCTCCGGGGCGAGATCTCCCCGGTCATGCACCTCGTCGTGCTGCCGATGTTCATTCCACCGACGACCTCGTTCCACGGTCCCGCCTTCGAGGTCAACCAGCGCTGCCACGAGTGGGAGAGCCGGGGACTCCTCGACGTCACCTTCGGCCACGGCTACCCCCACACCGACGTCCCCATCATCTCGTCGAGCGTGCTCGCCATCGCCGACCGCGACGCGGCGCTCGCGCGCGAGGCGGCCGAAGACGTCGCCCGGCTCGTCTGGGAGACGCGCGAGGCGTTCCGGGTGCGCCTCCCGGACGCGACGGAAGCGGTGGGCGAGGCGCTCGGCCACGAGGGCGGACCGGTCGTCATCGCCGAGATTTCCGACAACCCCGGCGGAGGTTCCCCCGGCGACGGCACCCACTTGCTGCGCGCGCTGCTCGAAGCCGACGAGCCCCGGACGACGTTCGGCTTCATCGTCGACCGGGAGACCGCCGCCGAGGCGCATGCGGCCGGCCCGGG
This sequence comes from Gammaproteobacteria bacterium, assembly GCA_022822245.1. The sequence goes on along the minus strand of JAJECB010000304.1, from coordinate 10,353 downwards.
GGCGACGATCCCGGTGCGAATCGGCGGGCGCCACGATCCCGACATTCTCGGTCCCCCCGTCGAAGCGACCGCCTACGTCAAGTGCGTGACCGACGGGCGGTTCCAGGTCCAGTCCGACATGGGCGGCGGGGCGATACGGGACCTCGGCCGGATGGCCCGCCTCGTCGTCGGCAACGTGGACGTCCTCGTCGGCTCGGAGTGCCACCAGACGATCGACGCCGAGCTCTTCCTCCTGCACGGCATCGACGTCAGCCGCTATCGGGTCGTGGCCCTGAAGTCCCAGAACCACTTCCTGTCCGGATTCGAGCCCATCGCGGCCGGCATCATCCGCACCGACCCCCCCGGGTGGACTCCGGGCAACGTGTCCGCCCTCGACTATCGGCGCATCCGGCGGCCGATCTGGCCGCTCGACGAGGGGGTGACCTGGGACCGATAGCCGTGACGCTGCTCCGCGTGGAGAACCTGGAGGTCGAGTTCGCGACCGATCGAGGCGTTGTGAAGGCGGTCGACGGGGTGAGCCTGCGCGTGGGCCGGGGCGAGACGGTGGGGCTCGTCGGGGAGAGCGGGGCCGGGAAGAGCGTTCTCGGGCGGAGCATCATGCAGCTCGTCTCCCACCCGGGACGCATACGCGCCGGGAGCATCCACTGGCGCGACGAGGACATCCTCCGGCGCTCGGACGCCGGGATGCGGGAGCTCCGCAGCGACGCCATCGCGATGGTGTTTCAGGACCCGATGACCGCGCTCAATCCTCTGAAGAAGATCAAGGACCAGCTTCTCGAGGCGGTCCTCCTTCACCGGGACGTGAGCGCGGCCGAGGCCCGCGACACGGTCCTCAAGCGGCTGCGGGACGTGGAGCTGCCGCAGCCGGAGCTCACGATGGAGAACTATCCCCACCAGTTGAGCGGGGGCATGCGCCAGAGGGTGGTGATCGCGCTCGCCCTCGTCAACGACCCGCAGCTCGTGATCGCCGACGAACCGACGACCTCCCTCGACGTCACCATCCAGGCCCAGATCCTCAAGCTCCTCAAGGAGCTGCAACGCGAGAACGATCTGTCCATCATCATGATCACCCACAACATGGCGGTGGTCGCGGAGACCTGCTCCCGGGTCAACGTGATGTATGCGGGCCGCATCGTCGAGAGCAGCGACACGGCCACCCTGTTCGAACGTCCGGCCCATCCCTACACGAGGGCGCTGCTCCGCTCCGTCATCCGCCTCGACGACGACGTGCGGTGGCTCAACACCATTCCGGGTCTCATGCCCGACCTCATCGAGGTTCCCACCGGGTGCGCCTTCCATCCGCGCTGCCCCGAAGCGTTCTCCCCGTGCGACCGGGCGAAGCCTGCGCTCGTCGAGATGGCCGGGTCGCGCTTCGCGGCCTGTCACCTGGTGGAAGCTCATGACCGAGCTGATTGAGGTCGCGGGCTTGACCAAGCACTTCGTCGAGCGCCAGACGATGCTCGACCGGGTGTTCGGCGAAAGCGGTCCCCCGGTTCGGGCGGTGGATGGCGTCGACTTCGAGATCCGGTCCGGCGAGTGCTTCGGCCTCGTCGGGGAGAGCGGCTGCGGCAAGACGACGGTGGCCCGCCTCATCCTGCGCATCTACCAGCCGACGGCCGGAGAGATCCGCTTCGCGGGGACGGAGATCGGCTCGCTCTCGCAGCGCGACCTGCGGCCGCACTACCGCGAGATGCAGGTCATCTTCCAGGACCCGACCGCCTCCCTCGATCCACGCATGCGGGTCGAGGAGATCGTCCGCGAGCCGCTCGACATCTTCGGCGTCGGCACCCCCCGGGAGCGCCGCGAGCGCGTGCTCGAGCTGCTGCGACTGACCGGGCTCAGCGAGAGCCACGCCGATCGCTACCCGCACGAGTTCAGCGGCGGCCAGCAGCAACGCATCGCGATCGCCCGTGCGCTCGCCATCGGACCGCGCTTCATCGTATGCGACGAGCCGGTGTCCGCCCTCGACGTCTCCGTCCAGGGGCAAATCCTCAACCTGCTGATGGATCTCCAGGAAGAGTTCAGCCTGTCATATCTCTTCATCACCCACGATCTCGCGGTGGCGCGTCACATCTGCGATCGCCTGACCGTCATGTACCTCGGGAAGATCATGGAGCTCGGGGAGACCGAGCAGATCTTTCGCCAACCGAAGCACCCCTACACCCGGGCGCTCCTCTCGGCCATCCCGCACCCGGAGCCGAACCTCGACGTCGAGCGCACCATCCTGACCGGGGGACTTCCCGATCCACGCAGACCGCCTTCGGGCTGTCGATTCCACACGCGGTGCCCGGTGGCGGAACCACGGTGCCAGACCGAGGAGCCGCCGCTCAGGACCGATCCGCACGGGCATCGCGTGGCCTGCCATCTGGCCTGACGCGGAGAGCGCATGCCATTGGAGGCGAACGGACACGCCGCATCGCCAAAGGAGAGAGAAAATGAGTGACGAACTTCAGCGCCTCAAGAGCGCCATCCACCGCCGCGAGTTCATGCGGTACACGGGACTCCTCGGGCTCGGCGCAGCGAGCGCCAAGCTCCTCGCCGGCAACTACGCCTACGCCGACGACGGAGTCTTCGAGGAGTTCGGGGTGGCCCAGAACGAGACGATCGTGACCCTCGACCCCTTCACCACCACCGCCCTCGGCAACGCCCTGCTGAACCCCTTCCTCTACGACCTGCTGCTCTTCCGGGACAAGGACACCAACGAGCTCATCCCGTGGGCGGCGACCGGATACGAGCTCGCGGGCGACCTGACCTGGCGCTTCTTCATTCGCGAGGGCATGAAGTTCTGGAACGGCAACCCGCTGACCGCCGAGTCGGTGGCGTTCACCATGAACCGCATCATCGATCCCGACTTCGTGTCGCCTCAGCGAAACGCGTTCGCGGCCATCGACAAGGCGGTAGCGGTCGACGACTACACGGTGGACTTCGTCTGCAAGCGGCCCTTCCCGGCCTTCGTGGGGCAGGCGGCAAGCATGCCGATTCTCGACGAGAAGTTCTACACCGACCATCCCAACGACTTCCTCACCGCCAACCCGATGGGCTCCGGGCCGTTCGTGTTCACGAAGTGGAACAAGGGCATCGGCGTCGAGATGGAGCGCAACGAAGAGTGGTGGGGTCCCACTCCGCCGATCAGGAAGCTCACCTACTACGGCATCAAGGAGTCCGAGACTCGGACGGCGTCGCTCATCGCGGGGCAGACCAAGATCATCTTCCAGGTGCCGCTCGACCATTTCGACCGGATCAAGGACGCGGGACTGCGTGCCGAGGGCATCGCCGGTCCGCGCATGGTCTTCGTCGGATTCAACCAGGAAATGGAGCCGTTCGGGGACAAGCGCATCCGCCAGGCCTGCAACTGGGCGGTCGACAACAATGCGATCAACGACATCTTCATGCTGGGGCTCGGAGAGCCGATGAACCAGCCTCTCGGCCCCGCCCTCCTCGGCTTCCATCCCGATCTGCCGTCATACGACCAGAACCTGGACAAGGCGCGCCAGCTCATGAGCGAGGCCGGCTACGCGAACGGGTTCCCCGGCGAGCTCGAGTGCGAGTTCGTGCCGAGCTACGCCCTCAACCTGCTCGAGATCGTGGAGGCGGTGGGCTTCGACCTGAAGAAGATCGGCATCAACCTCAAGGTGCAGATCCGGGAAAACGCGGAGTTCCGCGCCCGGCGCACCCAGAGTACCGGGGTTCCGGACTTCGGCCCGATGTTCGCGGGCTCGTGGGGGGCGGGATCGTTCGACCCGCAGAACGTGCTGCCCTACCTCTTCGACCGCAAGGGCTCCTACGGCCGCAACGCGGACCCGAGGGCGGAGGAATGGATCGTCAAGTGCATGAGCATCATGGACCCGGACGAGCGCAAGAGGGAGCTTCACGCGCTCGAGGAGTACTTCCATGACGAGTGCCCGCTCATCTACCTGCACGTGCAGCCCAACACGTACGCGATGAGCGCCGACCACGACTTCGGGGCACGGGCGGACGAACGCTTCGCGGTCCACTACATCAAGAAGCTCGCCTGAGCCGAAGGAGGCGGAGATGAAGACGGGGCGCGGTCGCGCGCCCGGAAGATAGGCGGGACCCCGTGAAGCTCTATCTCGCGAGACGGGTGCTGAGCGGCATCGTCGTGCTCTGGCTCGTGACCACCCTCGTCTTCATCATCCTCCATGCCATCCCCGGCGACCCCGCGCAGGTGATCGCCGGGGAGCTCGCCGACGAGAAGACGGTCGAGCAGGTCCGCGCCTCGCTCGGCCTCGACCGCCCGCTCTACGTCCAGTACCTGGACCTCCTCTGGGGCGTCGTGCGGGGCGAAATGGACCCATCGTTCAGCTACAAGTACGACGCCCTCGACGTGGTCCTGGAACGGCTGCCGTCCACCGTCGAGCTGACCCTCGTCGCCGCGCTGTTCGCGATTCCCGTTTCCATCTTTCTCGGGGTGGTGAGCGCCGTGCGACGCAACTCCTTCTACGACTACGCGGCGAAGGCGCTGACCCTGTTCGGCATTTCGACGCCGAGCTTCTGGTTCGGGATCATGATGATCATGCTCTTCTCGGTGCAGTGGGGGCTACTGCCGGCGATGGGCCAGGCCCCCGAGCACCTGCCGCAGGCGCTGGTCTCGCTGTTGACGGGAGATACCGAGCCGATCGTCAAGTGGTGCCGACACATCGTCATGCCGGTGCTGACCCTCGGCATCTTCTTCACCGCCCTCATCGCGCGGATGACCCGCACCGAGACCCTCGAGAACCTCGGGCGGGGCTACGTGCTGACCGCCAAGTCCAAGGGGCAGAGCAACGCGGGCATCATGATGCGCCACGTGCTGCCAAACAGCATGATCCCGATCATCACCATCGCGGGGGTTCAGGTCGGGGGGCTGCTCGGCGGGGCGATCCTCACCGAAGCGGTGTTCGTGTGGCCGGGGATGGGGCAGCTCCTCATCGACTCGGTGTTCTCTCGCGACTTCCCCGTCATCCAGGCGAGCATCCTCGTCTACGCCGCCATCTGGGTGGCCATCAACTTCCTCGTCGATCTGCTCTACCTGCTGATCGATCCCCGGATCACGCTGGCGTGACGACAACTGCGGTCATCGCGTCGAGCAACCTCCGACCGATGTGGTGGAGGGAACTCCGCAAGAACGCGATGGCGCAGGTGTCCCTCGTGTTCGTGGTCGTGATCGTCGCCGCCGCGATGTTCGTCCCGTTCTTCGAGCTGCTCGACCCCGAGTCCCCGAACTACCGGGTCCGCAACATGCCGCCGGTTTTCGTCGAGGGAGGGAGCTGGGCGTATCCCCTCGGCACCGACTACCACGGACGCAACATCCTCGCCCGAATCCTCTACGGGGCGCGCATCTCGCTCTTCATCGCCCTCGTCGCGGTCGGCCTGTCCACCCTCGTCGGGGTCGTGGTGGGGCTCATCGCCGGCTACTACGGGGGGCGGCTCGACGACATCATCATGCGCGGCGTCGACGCGCTCATCTCGATTCCGTCCATCCTGCTCACCATCGCCATGATGACCCTGCTCCAACCCGGAGTGCTGAACCTCGCCATCATTATCGGGCTGTCCAACTGGGTCTGGCAGGCCCGGACGACCCGGAGCAAGATCCTCTCGCTTCGCGAGGAGCCCTACATCCTCGCCGCGAAGATCTCCGGGGCGAACGATGCATGGATCATCTGGAAGCACATTCTCCCCAACATCAGGGCCACCATCACCGTCATCGCGACGACGCAGATCGGCTGGATGATCGTCATCGAGAGCTCGCTCAGCTTCTTCGGGATGTCCGGCTCGACCCTGTCGTGGGGCTGGGACATCGCGTCGGGCCGGAACTACCTCTCGACCGGCTGGTGGATCAGCTCCATGCCCGGCTTCGCGATCCTGGTGACGGTGATGTCGTTCAACATCCTCGGCGACTGGATGCGCGACTTCATGGACCCGTTCCTGAGGACGTAGCCGGCCCGCACCCGTCCCTCGGAAGCGCGTCGCACGATGCGAACGTGCCCGTCGATCGCGCGGACGAAGAGCCGGAAACACCGAGCCGCCCCGTATTGCACAACACCGGAGGAAGCGCATGCCCCCAACGGACACCCTGAAACAGGTCTCGGTGCCGACCGTCGTCTCGACCCTTTGGCGAAAGGGTTTCAGGAACACCCTCCTCTTCGGACCGAGCCCCCTCAACCCGGACGCCGTCCGGTTCGTGGGCCGGGCCGTCACCGTTCGCACCATCGCGATGCGCGAGGACCTGCTCGAGGCTCAGACCCGGGGCGAGCGCCCGAACCTCCAGGCCGAGGCGGTGGCGCGGGTGGGCGCGGGCGACGTCCTCGTCGTCGCCATGGGGGGCGAGACCCGGACCGCGTTCATGGGCGACATCATGACCACCCACCTTCTCGCGAAGGGGGCGGCCGGAGCGGTGCTCGACGGGGCGGTTTCGGATGCGGCGGCCATCTCCGCGATTCCGTTCCCCGTCTTCTGCACCGGGAACGCGGCGACCCCGCTCACGTCCCATCGAATCGTCGTCGAGCTCGACGGCCCGATCGACTGCGCGGGGGTGCCGGTGCTCCCCGGCGACCTCGTGATGGGCGACGCCAACGGGGTCGTGGCAATCCCCGCCCACGTCGCGGCCGAGGTCGCCGAGACCTGCGCGGAGCGCGAGCTCCTCGAGGAGTTCGTGGTCGGCCGGGTCCGGGACGGGGCGCCCCTGGAGGGCACCTATCCGCCCGACGAGGCGACCCTCGCCGCGTTCCGCGACTGGCGAGAGGAAACCGGTCGCTGAAGCGGCCCGGGGCGGAACCGCTCCGCGCGGGAACGATCTCCCCCGACCAGCCTCTCCGGCGCTCCGCGCCGGGGTGGTTGCAAGGCGCCTTCGCGCATCCCCCCGTCGATACCCGGAAAACGCTCACCCCGCCCGCGCAAGCGCCCCCGGAGCAGGCGCCGGAGCGGCTTCCGGATCGTGTCCGAAGGCGCGCAGCTCGTCGCGATTGACGCAGCTTCGAAGCCGCCCCTCGCGGACAAAGCGCACAACCGCGAGCATGGACAGGCGCCGCATGTCGGCGAGGCTCTCCGGCGTGTAGAAGGCCGCATGGGGGGTGAGGACGAGACGGCCCTCGAGCCACGCCTCCTCCCGGCTCCAGGCCGCGAAGAGCGGATGCGAGCGGTCGAGGGGCTCGACCGGCAGCACGTCGAGGGCGGCGGCGAGCAGCTTTCCCGTGCGAAGCCCGCGCTCGAGCGCGTCGATGTCCACCGTGCCACCACGCGAGGTGTTGATGAGGATCGCGTCGCGCTTCATGGCCGCGATGGCGCGGTCGTCGATGAGGCGGGCGGTCTCCGGCGAGAGCGGGCAATGGAGGCTCACGAAGTCGGACGCGGCGAGCAGCTCGCCGAGAGTCCCGGCCCGAGCGTAGCCGAGCGAGTGCTCGATTCCCGCCGCGAGATAGGGGTCGTGGAATGCGACCTGCATCCCGAACGCGCGGGCGCGGGCGGCGACCGCGAGACCGATGCGGCCGAGCCCGACGATGCCGAAGGTGCGTCCGCGCAGCCGGCGAACCGGGGGCATCGGCAGCTCGCTCGTGCTCCACGCGTCGTCGCGGCGAAGCAGCCGGTGGTGGTAGGCGGTGGTGCCCCGGACGAGCGCGAGGAGGAGGGCCAGGGTGTGGTCGGCGACCTCCAGGGTGCCGTAGTCGGGGGTGTTGCAGACCGGGATCCCGCGCCGCGCGCACGCCTCGATGTCGATGTGGTTGAACCCCACCCCGGCCTGGACGACGACCTTCGCACGGCGCATCTCGGCCACGAGGTGCGCGGGCAGCCGGTGGCGGCTGCGGCAATTGATGACCGCATCGGCTTCGCGGAGGGGGCCGGCCGGGACCTCCCCGGCCCCCGGGCGCACGATGTCGAACGTGACCCCTTCGCCCCCGACCTCGCGCTCGATGTCGGGATCGTCCTCGAACTGCGGGTCGATGATGAGGACCCGGATCACGACGCGCCGCCCGGCCCTTCCACCTCCCGCGCGATGTCCACGCCGATCTCCGCGAGCGCCTCGTCCATCGCGGCGAGGACCACGTCCATGTCGCTCTCCACGAGGTCTCCCATGACTCCGATGCGAAACGTCCCGGTCGCGGTGAGGCGTCCGGGGAAGATCACGATGTCGCGCCGCTCGAGGGCCGCATAGAGCGCCTCGAACGAGTAGTCCGGATGGTCCGGGTCATGGAAGGTCGCGATGATCGGGGCCGCCGCGTCGTCCGGGAGCAGGGTTCGGAAGCCGCGCGCCCGCAGGCCCCCGACGAGCCGCCGCCAGTTGCGGCGATACCGCTCGTGCCGCCGGGCGGTGCCACCCTCCTCCCGATGGCGTTCGCAGGCCCTGGCGAGGGCCGCGACCACATGGGTGGGCGGCGTCCAGCGCCACCATCCGACCTCCTCGAAGTACTCCCACTGGGCATGGAGGTCGAGGACCACCGACGCGCTCCGTCCGCCGGCGGCGGCGAGGGCCTCGCGCTTCGCGATGACCATCGCGACCCCGGGCACGCTCTCGAGGCACTTGTTGGGCGAGACGAAGACCGCCTCCGCGTCGAGGGCGGCGACGTCGAGCGGGAACCCGCCGAAGGACGCGACCGCGTCGACGAAGAGCTTGACGCCCCGCGCGCGCGCGACCGCCGCCACCTCCTCGACCGGATTGAGGACCCCGGTCCCGGTCTCCGCATGGCAAAGGAGGATGTGGGTGACCGCCGGATCGGCGTCCAGCGCCCCTTCGATGTCGGCCCGGCTCGGAAGGGGGAGCATCGGCAGCTCGAGCGCCGTCACCGGCAGGCCCAGCCCCTCCGCGAGCTCCCGGAGGCGAAGCCCGTAGAACCCGTTCTGGACGACGAGCAGCTTGCCGTCGCGGGGCATCAGGGTCTGGAGGCCCGCCTCGATGGCGTAGGTGGCGCTCCCCTGGATGGGAACGCATTCGTGGGTGTCCGCTCCGTTGCAGATGTCGAGAAGATAGCGCCGGATCGCTTCGGTCAGCTCGCGATGCGGCTCGGCGTTGGGGCTGCGGTCGCGCAGCATCTCGGCCTTGACCTCGGGCGCGACGGTGAGCGGCCCGGGTGTCAGCAGGTAGAGATCGTGCCGGCGCGTCACCATGGAGTCTCTCCCGTCAGTGGCCGCCGGCCCGCGGCGCGACCTCCTCGCGAAGGCGCGCAAGCTCCTCCGCGACCCGCCCGCGAGCCCCGTCCACGTCCCCGACCCGTTCGTGAAGCGGCACCACCGCCCCTTCCCCGAGCCGCGGGATGATCCGGCTGAAGATCTCGCGACGGCGGCGGGCTCGGACGTTCGTCCCGAGCTGCATGAGGAGGGCGTTGAGCTCGAGCATCGTCGCGTCGTCGAACACCGCCTCCCAGGCCTCGCGCTCGGGACCGAAGTCGAACTCCGCGAGCGGACCGCGCTCGGCGCGCATCCGGTCCCGGAGCGCCGCGGTCGCGGCCGGGTCCACCGCCCCGCCCGCGAGCACGACCCCGTAGTCGCGCTCGGCCGACTCCTCGCTCACGTAGCCGAAGCGTACGTCCTCGCCGACCTCCTCGGGGGGCCGCTCGAGCGGGTCGCCGTATCCGCCGCCCCCGGGAGTCAGGATGGCGACGATGTCCCCCGGCTCGGGATGGAAGATGTCGAGCTTGCCGAGCTCGACCTCGCGGTTCGTTCCGGGATTGACGACCACCCGCGCCTTGGCGCCCGGCTTCCCGCCCGCGGCGCCCCACGGACAGAAGACGAAGCGCTCCATCCCGCGCCCGAGCACCGCGCTCCCGGGCTGGGCGACCCGCACGCTGAACGCCACCCCGGTGCCGCCCCGCCATCGTCCGGCCCCGCCCGAGTCGGCCCGCAGCGCGTAGTCGGTAATCATCGCGTCGGCCTCCTCCTCGGTCTTCTCGATCGGCGTGTTGCGCTGGTTGGCGAGGCTCGAGTCGCGCCCGTCGACCCCGTCCGCGCCGAAGCGGGCCCCGGTCCCGCCGACGAGGGACTGGAGCACCATCACCTTGCGCGCCCCGCCCGCGTCCTGCTCGACGAGCACCGACGGGATCATGATGCCTCCGCTCGGGGCCGGCATGAGCTCCGGCTCGGCCCGGGTCATCGCCCCCACGATGGATTCGTTCAGGCGGATGGCGGTCGCGCTCCGGACTCCGACCGCGGCCGGCGGCTCCGGGTTGACGACGGTCCCGAGCGGCGCCTCCACGGTCACGTGGTCGAACATCCCGTGGTTGAGGGGAACGGTCTTGTCGTGGCTGAAGACGTAGTGCATGAGCTTCAGGGTGAGCCACGGATGGCGCTTGCCCCCGGTCGGGATGTTGTAGGCGGCTTCCACCTGGGGGTCGGAGCCGGTGAAGTCGAGGTGCACCTCGCCGT
>JAJECB010000444.1 GCA_022822245.1 Gammaproteobacteria bacterium | reverse complement strand
CCCCACGCTCGCCTCACAGTACCTATAGCGGAACGTGGCGGAGATGTCCAGAATCGCCGTCAACTCATTGTCAGGCAGCACAAACAGTCAAAGAACGCATCCGCCCTGGTTGAAGAGGGAGGCGGAATTGAATCGCCCTCCCTGACTGCGCTACGATCGCCTGCTTGACTCCTTGCCTCCACGAACGAGCGTGGCGGCCAGCCCGGGCCTCGCCGATGAGGCCCGCAATCCGGAAGGAGGTGCCATGCGGCATTACGAGATCGTGTTTCTGGTCCACCCGGACCAGAGCGAGCAGGTGCGTGCGATGGTGGAGCGTTACCGGTCCATCATCGAGTCGGATGGAGGCCGGATCCATCGGCTCGAGGACTGGGGCCGGCGCCAGCTCGCCTATCCCATCGAGAAGGTGCACAAGGCGCACTACGTGTTGATGAACATCGAGTGCAACAAGTCGGTGCTCGACGAGCTCGAATCGAGCTTTCGCTTCAATGACGCGGTCCTTCGCAACCTCGTGATGGCTCGCCGCGAGGCCGTCACCGACGAGTCTCCGATGGCCAAGGCCAAGGAGGACAAGGGTCCGCGAGACCGTTCCCGGCGCCGCGGCGACGGTGACCGCGACGGGGACCGGCGGGGCGACCGTCGGTCCGATGGCGCGAGGGCCGGAGCCCGGACCGGTGGCGGAGCCGGAACCGGAACCGGAGCCGGAGCGGGCACCGGTCCCGCCGGAGGCGATCGGGAGGGGCCGTCCGGGGCTCCGGCCGGGTCGGATGGCGGCGGGGCCGTCCGTGAGCCCGAGCCCGAGGCGGAGGCGGCCGTCGAGGCCGCACCCGCCGCCGAGGCAGCCCCCATTGAAGAGCCGCAAGTCGAGAGGTGTTGAGCCATGTCCCGCTACAGCCGCCGCCGGCGCTACTGCCGGTTCACCGCCGAGGGGGTGAAGGAAATCGACTACAAGGATCTGAACACCCTCCGGCAGTACATCACCGAGACCGGCAAGATCGTCCCGAGCCGCATCACCGGCACCCGGGCGCGCCATCAGCGCTCGCTGGCGCGGGCGATCAAGCGGGCCCGTTTTCTCGCCCTTCTCCCCTACAGCGACGCACACCGGAACTGACGACCCCGGAATCCGGCCGGCCGTGAACGGAAATCGCCTCCTCCGAGAGCGCCACCGCCCGCCTGCCGCGGGGTCGGGAGGATGCCCGCGCCCCCGGGTCGGGGATCGGCGGGGCGCCCGGCGCGGCGCGGCCTCGCCCGGAGGCCGGGGCCGGCGCGGCCGCCCCGGGCTTTCCGGCCACGGGGCGCGCCTGACGCCCGGTTGCTGAATTCCGTCGGCGAACGCGGTGCGTTCCCTCCTGACCTTCGTGATGCGGGGGCGGGCGCACGTCATCACCGCGTGCGCGGTGTGCTCCGTGTTCTCCCTGGTCGTCTTCCCCCTCAACTATGTGAGCGGTGCCCTCCTCGGGCTCGCCACGCTTCGCAACGGGGCGTTCGAAGGGGCGCTGGTGCTGCTCGGCTCCACGGCCCTGGGGGGCGCGTTCATGTACGCCGCGATCGAGAACTTCCGCCCCGTCGCGCTCCTTGCCCTGCTGAGCTGGACGCCGATCTGGGTGCTCGCGCTCGTGCTGAGGCAGACCCGCTCGCAGGGTGCTGCCCTTGCCGCGGGGGGCCTCCTCGTGGCCGCCGTGGTCGTGGCCGTGCGCATCATCCTCGGCGACCCGATCGCCTGGTGGACGAACGTCCTCGAGGAGATCTTCTCGTGGCTCTCGCTCTCGAGCGACTGGGGGCCCTTCATCGACCGCATCGCGCCGCTGATGACGGGGGTGGTGGCGGCGGGCGCGCTGCTCGGCCTCGCGGTGACCCTGATGCTTGCGCGCTGGTGGCACGCGGTGCTCGACCGCCCCGGCGGCTTCGGCGAGGAGTTCCGGGCCCTGCGCATGCCGAGGTACTCCGGGTACGCGGCCCTCGTGCTCGCCGCCGTCGCATGGTTCGCCGACGGGTGGCTCTCCCATCTCGCCTACGAGTGGCTGATGATCCTGGTCGTGCTCTTCGGGCTGCAGGGCATCGCCCTCGTCCACTACGTGGTCAACCGGAGGAACGCGTCGGTCGCGTGGCTCGCGGGTCTGTACGTCGCGCTCGCGATCATGCCGGAGCCGGCGTCGGAGGTCGTTCTCGGCCTCGCCCTCGCCGGGCTCACCGACACGTGGGTCGACTACCGGCGGCGGTTCGGGATGGGCGGCAACTTCCCGGCCGGGTGTTAGCCACAATGCTTCCGAGGGCGGGAACGGGGTCGGAACGGGTTTTCCCATTTCTCGGCCGGCTCGCGCCGCCGCGCCGGAGAACCCACTCCGACCCCATGGGTCCATGCTCGCCGGAGGGGTTCGGTTGTCATTCTTCGTTCTTCGTGGAACAAACGGACCCGTGGCGGCCGGCCGCGGGGTGAATCGGCAGTCCGGGATCGACGCCCGGCAAGGGAGAGGTGAATGGAGGTAATCCTGCTGGAGCGGATCGCGGGCCTCGGGGGGCTCGGTGACCGCGTGGACGTGAAGCCCGGCTACGCCCGGAACTACCTGGTTCCCCAAGGCAAGGCGTTGTCCGCCACGGAGCGCAACATCGCGCGGTTCGAGGAGCGCCGGGCCGAGCTCGAGCGCCAGGCGGCGGACGAGGTCGTCCGCGCCGAGCGGCGGAGCGCCGACCTTGCGGCCCTCGACCTCGTCATCACCCGTCGGGCGGGCGGCGAAGGCCGGCTCTTCGGCTCGGTCGGGATCATCGACGTCGCGGAGGCGGCGACGGAGGCGGGGGTCGAGGTGCGGCGCAACGAAGTCCGCATGCCGGACGGACCGATCCGCCAGACGGGCCGGTACGAGGTGTCGATCCGGGTCCACCCCGATGTCGAGGCCGCGGTGCGGGTGGCGGTGGTGCCGATGGGCGGCTCGATCGAGGACCTGGACCGTCGGGACGACGAGGCCGAAGAGACCGATCCGGACGCCGCGCTCGCCGAGGCGGTTGCCGGCGCCGAGTCGGCGGAGACCGAGGAATCGGGACCCGGCGAGGCGGACGGGGAGTCCGGGGTCGACGAGGCCGAGTCCGGCCCGGCCGAAGGCGCCGACGGCGAGGAGGCGCCCGGATAGGGTCCCGCCATGGCGTGTCCGGAAGCCGGTCGGTCGAGAGCGAGGCACGGAGGCGCTTCGCCCGCGCGGCCTGAAGCCGCCGGCCGCGACCGGTCGCCGGGGCGCTAGGCGTGGCCGCGCCCGCGACCTCGCGAAGCGATGCTCAGGCGGCCCGCCTCCGGGTGCCGCCAAGCTCGATCGAGGCGGAGCGCGCGGTGCTCGGCGGAATCATGCTCGACGCCTCGGGCTGGGACCGGGTGGTGGACCGCATCAAGGAGGAGGACTTCTACCGGCGCGACCACCAGCTCGTCTTCCGCGCCATCGCCTCCCTCATCGACGCCAACCACCCCTGCGACGTGGTGACCGTCTCCGAGTGGCTCGACGGCCACGGCGACGCGAAGGTGGAAGGGGGGCTCGCTTACATCGCGGAGCTCGCGGAGAGCACCCCGAGCGCGGCCAACGTGGCCGCCTACGCCGAGATCGTGCGCGAGCGCGCGGTGCTGCGCGAGATGATCGCGACCGGCTCCGCGATCGCCGATCGGGCCTATCGCACCGAGGGCCGGCCGGTCACCGAGCTCGTCGAGGAGGCGGAGCAGCTCGTCTACGCCATCGGCGATCGCCGCCGGTCGGCCGGCGGACCGGAACCGATCCGCGACGTCCTGGTAGGCGTGTTTGAACGGATCGACGAGCTGCATCAGCTCGAGAGCGACGTAACCGGTGTCCCGACCGGTTTCATCGATCTCGACCGACGCACCGCCGGGCTCCAGCGAGGAGATCTCATCGTCGTCGCGGGGCGCCCGTCGATGGGCAAGACCGCCCTCGCGCTGAACATCGTGGAGAGCGCGGCCATCCGGACGGAGCTTGGGGCGATCGTGTTCAGCATGGAGATGTCGTCGGAGCAGCTCACCATGCGCTTCCTGTCGGCGCTCGGGGGGATCGACTCGCACAAGATCCGGACCGGGAAGCTTGAGGATGCCGACTGGCCGCGGCTCACGTCGGCCATGACGATGCTCAACGAGTCGAGGATCTTTCTCGACGACAGCGGCGACCTCACTCCGACCGAGCTCCGGGCCCGTTGCCGCCGGCTCAAGCGCGAGCACGACATCGGGCTCGTCGTCGTCGACTACATGCAGCTCATGCACGTGCCCGGCACGTCGGAGAACCGGGCCACCGAGATCTCGGAGATCTCCCGGTCGCTCAAGGCGCTCGCCCGGGAGCTCGAGGTTCCGGTGGTCGCCCTGTCGCAGCTCAACCGCAGCCTCGAG
>JAJECB010000058.1 GCA_022822245.1 Gammaproteobacteria bacterium | reverse complement strand
CGTTGATGAGGCGGTTCATCTCCCGCGCCTTGACGAGCTTCTGGCTCGTGTCATCCCGCCCGTGGGCCGCGATGTACTCGATCCACCCTCGCATCTCCGACGCATCGTCGCTGTCGAACCAGGGATCGGCCAGAGCGGACTTGCGGACCGGCATCTCCCCTGCGTCCTTCGCATTCATGATTTGGGCCTCGGTGTCCGTCAACGCGTTGATGAGCGCGAACGCCTCGTCCTGCATCTTGCTGTTGGGAGTGATGCCGAGGCACCACCCCGCGACCGGTACCGGTGGTGGACTGCCGTCGGGGCTCGGCGCATGCGTGGTCTGCAGCACCATGGGGTCGTCGACGGCAAGCTTCGCACGTGTGCTCTTGACCCGGTTGGTTCCCATGAACGCCATTCCGCAGGTACCCGAGTTCACCGCCTGCTGGAGTACCTCCTCGTCGGAGGAAATGAGGCTCTTGGGCATGGACTTGTGCTTGAGCACGAGGTCCTTGAGCCAGGAATAGAACTCGAGGGCCCCGCCCTGGTTGAACGCGGCCGACTTGTCCTCGTTGACAACGTTGCCGCCGAGCGACCAGATCATCGGGCTTGCGTAGGCGTAGGTATCGCTGGACTGGGTGCTGCCCGGCCAGATCAGCCCGGAGCGGCGCGGACTTCGCATGGCCGCGGCCGCTTCCGCGGCGGCTGCGAGCGACGTCGGTACCTCCTTGCCGATCTCCTCGAGGTAGTCGGCCCGGTAGTACATGAGATACATCCTGTTCTCGATGTACATGGCCATCGTCTTGCCGCCAAAGGCGGGGAGCGGCGGGCCGATATCCTCGATCTCGTCCTGGCTCCAGGCCGACATGACAGGATCGAGCGGCGCCAGATTGCCGGCGGCGACGTGCTCGGGAAGCCATGCGCTGTAAATTCTCGTCACGTCCGGCCCTTCGCCGGCGGCGACCGCGCGCATGAGCTGCTGCGAGAGCGTGCGCCAGTCCACGAGCTCCGTCTTCACTTCGATGCCGGTCGTCTCCATGAACCGGTTGACGAGGTGGGTCTGGACCTGGGCCCGGGGATTCGTGTCGTTGGGATCCAGCCAGGTCCAGAATCGAATCGATGCCTGCGCCCGGGCCCGGCGCGGCTTTAGCAGCGCGCCGGCGCCCGCGCTGAATGCGAGTCCCGTGCCGAGCGCGGCCGCCCCGGATCGGGACATGAACTCGCGTCGGGTCAGGGGGTGTTTGACGTTTGTTTCATTGGACAATTTCTTCATTTTGCCCTCCCGTGGTCGGTGTAAGCCATGGGCCGCAGACCGAGTCTACTATAGGCATTGCAACGCATTCCGCTTGCCCGGCAGCCACGGTGGCTCGGGCAGGCGGGCAAGGTGGGAGAATGGCGGGACGGATGGAGGCCATCGTGTGGGATTCGACCGAAGCGGTGGGGCGGATCGCAGCAAACCGTTCAACGTCGCCTCGTATTCGCCGCTGGCGATGATGTCGGCGTGTGTCACCGGCCACGAGCCCGGGGAGCTCGTGAACATCTTCGGGGACCTCCGCCCGTGCCTGCACCACCTCGACCGGGCGGACCGGCAGCTCGCGCGGGACCCGCTCCCTGTCCCGCGGGCGCGCATCCACGGGGGCCGCCGGCCGTTCCTCGACTACCGGTACGAGGACGTGGATCTGCTCGATTATCGGCCCTATCCTGCCATTCTCGCCCTGGTCTCGGTGTAGCCGGTACATCCGTTGCGCGTATCAGTCATAGCCGCGATCGCCCGCAACCGGGTCATCGGGGTCGGCAACCGGCTGCCGTGGCATCTTCCGGAAGACCTCCGGCGGTTCCGCGCCCTCACCTGGGGCAAGCCGATCGTGATGGGCCGCCGCACGCACGAGTCCATCGGAAGGCCGCTCCCCGGCCGGCGCAACATCGTCATCACCCGCCACGGTCGGGTGGCGGAGGGCTGTGAGCGGGCCGAGTCGCTCCGGGGCGCCCTCGCCATGACCGCCGACGCGCCGGAGACGGTGGTGATCGGCGGCGCGCGCTGCTATCGCGAGGCGCTGCCGCTCGCGGGCCGCCTGTATCTCACGCGAATCGACGCGGACTTCACCGGCGACGTCCACTTCCCCGATTGGGACCCGTCCGATTGGTTGGAGCGGGAGCGCGAGCGGTTCGCGCCGGGCGGGACGGCGCCCTTCGGCTACGAGTTCCTCGTGCTCGATCGGCAGTCCACCGAGCGCACTGCCCCCGACTGAAGGTCGAGGGCGGTCAGCCGCCCGCCCCACACGCAGCCGGTGTCGACGTGCCGGACGCGCTCGCGATCCGCAAGCGCCGGGTCGAGGTCGAGGGTGGCCCAGTGCCCGAACACGACCCGTTCCCCCCGGGACCGGCGTTCGGGAGCCGAGAACCACGGCACGAGTCCGTCCGGTCGTCTCTCCGGAGGGCCCGTGAAGGAGAAATCGAGCCGTCCGTCCCCGGTCACGTAGCGGATCCGGGTGAGCGCGTTCAGGGTGTACCGGAGTCGGCCCCACCCGCTCGCGGCGGCTTCCTCCGCGGACGCCTCGTCGCCGTAGAGGTGAGCGAGGAACGCCGCGGCCCGGTCTCCGGCGAGGATCGCCTCGACCTCCGCCGCCCGTTGCCGGGCGGTGGGAAGGTCCCAGCCCGGCGGAAGTCCGCCATGGACCATGGTCCAGCCGATTTCCGCGTCGTGGTGGAGGAGGGGACGGTGGCGCAGCCAGTCGAGCAGAAGCTCCCGGTCCGGCGCCTCGAGCACCGGCTGGAAGGTATCGGACGCGGAGCACGGCCGCGCCCCGTGGGCGACCGCGAGGAGGTGCAGGTCATGGTTGCCGAGGACGCAATCGGCGCGCATCCGGATCGCCCGGCGCAGCACGCCGAGCGAGTCGGGGCCGCGGTTCACGAGATCGCCGGCGAGCCAGATCCGGTCCGCCGCGGGGTCCGGATCGAGCACTCCGAGCAGCGCCTCGAAAGCCTCGCGGCATCCCTGGATGTCGCCGATGACCCAGGTCGCCACGACCCCTCAGTGCAGGGTGGCGCCGGGGCCGAGAAGCCGGAAGACCGGAATCGGTGCGAGGAACGTGTGGCCGTCGTCGGCGAGCATCCGGTACTCGCCGTGCATGGTCCCGATCGGGGTGCGGAGCACGGCCGCGCTCGTGTACTCGAACGCTTCGCCCGGGCGAAGGTGCGGCTGCTCGCCGACCACCCCGTCGCCCTGGACTTCCTCCACGTGACCGTCGCCGTGGGTGATGATCCAGTGCCGGGAGAGGAGCTTCGCGGGGATCCGTCCCGCGTTCCGGATCGTGATCCGGTAGGCGAAGAAGTACTGGCTCGCCGCCGGGTTCGAGCGGGGCGCGATGAACGTCGCCTCCGCTTTCACCTCGATGCTGTAGTCCGAATTGGCCACTGGATTCGGGACTCTACGACCTCGAACGACGAACCGCAACAGAGTCGAACCGCGCCGGGCGACGGGAGGCAGGCGAGCCGCTCGGGAGGCCGCCGGTCAGCCGAGGTGGAACCGCTCGAGGCCCCGATAGGCGAGGGCCTCGGCGACCTGGTGCGTCCGGGGCGGATCTCCCCCGTCGAGGTCCGCGATGGTGCGGGCGACCCGGAGCACCCGCTGGACCGCCCGTTCGGACAGGACGAGCCGGCGCGTCGCGGCGCGCAGAAGGGACTGCGCGTCGGCGTCGAGGGGGCAGTGTCGGGCGAGCTCCGCCGGGCCGAGATCCCGATTGAGCTTGCCGCCGCGGGCGAGCTGGCGCTCGCATGCGTCGGCGACCCGGGCCCGGACCGCCGCGCTCGTTCGCCCCGGAGCGGCGGTCCCCCGGGTTCCTCCCGCGGTCGCACCGTCGGCCGGGGCGAGTCCGGCCGCCTCGTCCGGCGGCTCCCGCACCATCGGAAGATGCAGGTCGAAGCGGTCGATGAGCGGGCCCGACACTCTGGCCTGGTAGCGCCGGACTGCCTCGGGGAGGCAGCGGCAGCGGGTCGTGCCGTCCCCGAGGTAGCCGCAGGGACAAGGGTTCATGGCGGCCACGAGCTGGAAGCGGGCGGGGAACTCCGCCTGGCAGGCGGCGCGGACGATGGTGACCCGCCCCGATTCGAGCGGCTCGCGCAGCACGTCGAGGATGGCCCGGCCGAACTCCCCCAGCTCGTCGAGGAACAGGAGCCCGTGGTTGGCAAGCGAAATCTCGCCCGGCCGCGGCGGCACGCCGCCCCCCGCGAGCCCGACCGCGGACGTCGTGTGGTGCGGCGCCCGGAACGGCCGCTCCCGCCACGCGGCGGGGTCCCGCTCCAGGCGTCGGGCGGAGTAGATGGCCATGGTCTCGAGCGCCTCGGACTCGCTCATCGGCGGCAGGAGGCCCGGCAGGCGCGACGCGAGCATGGTCTTCCCCGTCCCGGGCGGGCCGACCATGAGGACGTGGTGACCGCCTGCCGCGGCGACTTCGAGGGCTCGCTTGGCCATCTCCTGTCCCCGCACGTCCGCGAGATCGGGCGCCTCCCTCGCCCGCCGCGACTCCGGGATCGGGGCGGAGAAGGGCTCGATCGCCGGCGCTTCGAGCAGGTGGCCCCGCGCTTCCGCGAGGTGGGAGACGGGGAAGAGGTCCACCGCGCGCGCGAAGGCCGCCTCCCGGGCGTTTCCGGAGGGAAGGATCAGGGCGCGGGCCGACTCGCGGGCCGCCACCGCGCACGAGATCGCGCCCCGCACCGGCTGCACCGTGCCGTTCAGGGAGAGCTCTCCCACGACCTCCACCTCGGCGAGTCGTTCCGCGGGAAGCTGCCCGGACGCGGCGAGGATCCCGAGGGCGATGGGGAGATCGAACCGCCCGCCCTCCTTCGGGAGATCGGCGGGACCGAGGTTGATGACCACGCGCCCGTCCGGGTACCGGAAGTCCGACGCGATGAGGGCGGCCCGCACCCGGTCCGTGCTTTCCCGAACCGCGGCGGCCGGGAGGCCCACGAGCGACGTGCGGGGGAGGCCCCCGCTCAGGTGCACCTCCACGGAGACGAGCGGGGCGGTGAGCCCGAGCAACGCCCGGGTTCGGGCGAGAGCGAACGCCATTGCGGGGGGGCGGTCAGGGGTCGGTATCCGCGTTCCGGCCGGACGACCCGTCCTCGATCGCCTCGATCCGTTCCTCGAGCGCGGCCATGCGGGCCTGGGCGTCGGCGAGGGTCTCGAGATGGGCGTCAAGCTCCTCGCGGGTCACCACGTCCATGCGGGCGAGCGCCGCGCCGACCGCTTCGGCGACGTTGCGGCGCAGGTCCTCGCCGATCTCCTCCATCGGAACCGCCTCGTGCACGCGGCGGATCACGTCCTCGATGATTCGGGTGGGCTTCACCGTCCTGTCTCCCCGGCGCATGGAGGCGAACATAAGCCTCGCGGGGGTCGCGGGCAAGGGGCGGATGGCTCGCCGTGCGTAAGAGAATCGCCCGGGCAGGTGTGGGCGGACGACCTGCGGCGTGTGGTCCTCGCTCCCGGGTCACGTAAGATCGCGGCGGGCCGAAGGGGGCGGGAGAGGTGACGGAATCGCCCGATCGATACGCGGTGACGGGCCATCCCATCGGGCACTCGAAGTCGCCGTTCATTCATCGGTGGTTCGCGGCGGTGACCGGGCAGGGGCTCCGCTACGACGCGCTCGCCTGCGCGCTCGACGGCTTCCGGGAGGTCGTGCACCGGTTCCGGGCGGAGGGCGGGCTCGGCATGAACGTGACCCTGCCGTTCAAGGAGGAGGCCTTCGCGCTCGCCGATCTCCGCACCGAGAGAGCCGACCTCGCGGGGGCGGTCAACACCCTCTCGTTCCGGGACGACGGCAGCGTTCACGGCGACAACACCGACGGGGTCGGTCTCATCCAGGATCTCCGTGACAACCACGGGGTCGCGCTCGCGGGGCGCCGCATCCTCATGGTCGGTGCGGGAGGGGCGGCTCGCGGGGTCTTCCCCGCCATCCTCGACGAGGCGCCCCACCGACTCGTCGTCGTCAATCGCTCACCGGAGCGCGCGGAGGCGCTCGCGGCCCGGTTCGCCGGAGGGCCGGTCGAGGCGTGCGGGTTCGGCGACCTCGGGGGCACGGCGTTCGACATCGTGATCAACGCGACCTCCGGCGGCCTCTCCGGGGAGCGGGCCCCGCCGGTTCCGATCAGCGCGTTTCGCCCCGGCGGAGCGGGCTACGACATGGTGTACGCGCCCGAGCCGACGTCCTTTCTCCTGTGGTGCCGGGCCGCCGGCGCATCCGTCGCGGTGGACGGCGCCGGAATGCTGGTCGAGCAGGGGGCGGCGTCCTTCCGTTCGTGGCGTGGCGTGCGCCCGCCGACGGCTCGGGTGATCGAGGCCCTTCGAGCCGAGCTGGCCCGGGGCGACTGAGCCGCTCCGGTCATCCTGCCTCCGCCTCCGCTTCCACCGCGGCGCGCGCGAGCTCCGCGAACTCCTCGAAGGACAGGGTCCCCGGACGGCGGCCCGGATCGATCCCGCGAGCGCGGATCGTCTCCTCGTCGATCATCCCGCGGAGCGCGTTGCCGAGTCGTTTGCGCCGGTGGGTGAAGGCCCTCGTCACCACGCGCCGGAACCCGTCCACGTCGCTCACCGGACCCGGCCGCAGGGGCCGCAGCCGCACGAACGCGGACCACACCCGGGGGGGCGGCCGGAACGCCTCCGGCGGCACTTCGAACAGCGCTTGGGCGTCGGCGTGGCACCGCACCATGAGGCCGAGGCGTCCGTAGGCGGCCGTTCCGGGCTCCGCCGTCATGCGTTCCACCACCTCGCGCTGGAGCATGAAGTGCATGTCCTCGATGCAACCGGCCTGCTCGAACAGCCGGAACAGGAGCGGGGTGGAGAGATAGTAGGGGAGGTTGCCGGCGACGCGGATCCGGTTCCCGCTCCTCGCGAGGCTCTCGAGGGGCCAGGAGAGCGCGTCTCCCACGTGGACCCGAAGCCCCGTCCGCGGCGGCAGACGA
Source organism: Gammaproteobacteria bacterium (assembly GCA_022822245.1). The sequence goes on along the minus strand of JAJECB010000058.1, from coordinate 1,511 downwards.
CGCGCGAGGTCGCGGTCCACCTCGATGACGTCGAGCGAGCCGGTGCGGTCGAGCAGCGGAAGGGTGAGCGCTCCGCGTCCCGGACCGATCTCGACGATCGCGTCCCCGGGGCGGGGAGAGATGGCGGCCATGGACCGCTCGATGAACTCCGGGTCGTGCAGGAAGTGCTGTCCCAGACGCGCGCGCCGGGACACCGTTCACTCGCCGAGTCGGATTCGGACGAAGGCGTTGTCCCGGAGCTCGCCCAGCCAGGCGATCAACTCCTCGTTGGCCTTGCGCTGAAAGACGGCGTTGCGTGCCTGGGCGCGGCGCACCTCCTCGGTGTTGTCGTGGTTGCGCCGGGCGAGCACCCGCACGAGGTGCCAGCCAAACGAGCTCTTGAAAGGCTCGCTCACATCGCCGTCCTCCATCGCGTTCACCACCGTCTCGAATTCCGGGGCAGCGTCACCCGGGCTGAGCCAGCCGAGATCGCCGCCCCGCACCGCGGAGGCGGTATCGTCGGAGTGGTACCGGGCGAGCTCGCCGAAGTCCTCGCCCTGAAGAATCCGCTCGCGAAGCCGTTCCAGCCGCAGCCGGGCGTCGTCGTCGGATACCAGCGGCTTGAGGGTGACGAGGATGTGCGCGGCGTGCGTCTGGCGAACCACGCTCTGGCCGGCCGCGCGAACGTCGAGGAGCCGGACGATGTGGAATCCGCTCGAGCTCTCGATGATGTCGCTCGTGTCACCGGGGGCGAGGTCCGGAATGACGTCGGCGAACAGCGAAGGAAGGGCGGCGGCGGGCCGCCAGTCGAGGGTTCCGCCCTCGGACGCCCGCGCGCCTGAGGAGTGGCGACGCGCGAGCTCCGCGAACGACTCGCCCGCCCAAAGGCGCCGCAACACGTCCTCCGCCGCCGCCCTCGCCGCCGTATCGTCGCTGGACCGGGCGATGAGGATGTGACCGACGAGATACTCTTCGCCCTCGGCCGGCGCCCCGTCGGGCAGGGAGAGATATCGGGCGACTTCCTCGTCGCTGACCCGGACCCGGTTGAGTACCTCCTGCCGGCGCACGCCCTCGACGATGAGATCGTTGCGGATCCGTTCCCGGAAGTCCGCGAACGGAATGCCGCCCGCCTCGAGCGCACGGCCGAGGTCCGCGAGGGTGGCGTTGTGTCGGCGGGCGATGGACTCGATGGTGTGGTCGACTCGAGCGTCGGATACGCGTAGCCCGAGCCGCTCCGCGATGCCGAGCTGCAGCCGTTCGAGGATGAGCTCGTCGAGCGAACGGCGCACCAGCGCCTCCTGGGTGGGCAGGCGGGACCCCGTCTGCCGCAGGTCGAAGACGAGGTGGCGGAACCGCCTCTCGACCTCGCTCACCAGGATGACGTCGCCGTTGACCACCGCCGCGACCCGGTCCAGCTCCGATGCCGTGCCCGGCAACGCAAAGAGGAAGAACGCGGCGGCCGCGGCCGCGGCCGCGGGGGGGCCGCGCGGGCGAGCCCCCCGAGGGGGTACGCGGGGGCCGGGCAAAAAGGG
>JAJECB010000480.1 GCA_022822245.1 Gammaproteobacteria bacterium | reverse complement strand
TTCGAGGGCGACGCCGGGCGCCGATGATGGGCGGGACCCGCTCCGGCCCCCCCGCCGAGAACCCGCCGTCCCGCATGCCGCCGCCACGCCGCTCCCTGCACGCCCCGGACCCGTCCCAGCGGATAGAGGTCCGGGCTGCGCACGCCCCCGCGCCGCGCCGGACGTTTGGTGTCGAGGGCTTGCACCGTTTCCGCCGCGGTGCGATGGTGCGCCCGTTGCCACGCCTCCCACATATCGAGGAAGTTGCCCATGGCCGAGCCTGCCCCCGCATCGCAGCCCCGCTCCGACGGGCGGGGGCAGCACCCGGCGACCCCCGACAAGCCTTCGGTGGAGCGCACCAGAGAGGAGTTGATGGCGATCCTGATGCAGGACTATTCCGGATTGACGCGGGACGAGTACCTCGCTCTCACCGACGACGACCTGCCCACCCTGAGCGATCTGCTTCCGTTGCGGATGCAGGACCTGCCCCGCGTAACCCGGTCCGAGCTCCTCGCCCTCACCGACGACGACCTGCCTTCCATCGACGACCTGCCCCCGCCTGATCTGATGGAGCAGGAAGAGGTCCTGCGGTACACGGCGTCCGCGCTGAGGCGGGTGCTCGGGCGTCACCCGGGGACGTACGTGGCCTGCTACACCCTGCTCTACGACACCATCTCGCCGGACGTGCCCGGCCGGGTCCGGCCGCCGTGGCTCGAGCCCGACGTGCTCGTCGCCTTCGGGGTGGGGAATCACCGCCGGCGCTCCTATGCGCTGTGGCGCGAGGGCAAGGCGCCGGAGTTCGTGATGGAGGTCGCGTCGGTCTCCACGTGGAAGCGCGACCGGGACGAGAAGCCGGCACTCTACGAGAAGCTTGGTGTGCGCGAGTACTTTCTCTACGACCCGGTAGGCGGACGGCTGGAGCCGCGGCTGCAGGGCCACGTGCTCCGCGACGGGCGGTATCGGCCGCTGCGGCCGGAGCGTCTTGGGAACGGCGAGCAGGGGCTGCGCAGCGAGACCCTGGGCCTGTGGGTGTATCTGGAGGGGCCGGAGCAGGCGCTTCGATGGCACGACCCGGTGGCCGGGCAAGACCTGGAGGACTACGACGAAGTCCACGCCGCGCGCGAAGCCGCCGAGGCCCATGCCCAAGAAGCCCAAGCCCATGCTCGGGAAGCCGAGACCCGTGCCCAGGCAGCCGAGGCCCGTGCCCGGGAGGTGGAAGCCGCCCGCCGCGCGACGGAGTCCCGTGTTCGAGCCGCCGAGGAGGAAGCCGCCGAGCTACGGGCGGAACTTCGCCGGTTGCGGGGCGAGCCGGAAATGTAGCGAGGGCTGCCGACCTCCGCACCAAGCGCATTCGTCATTGCCGGCCAGCGCACCCCCGCCCTGATGCGCGGCTTCCGTTGGAACTCGGGCAAAGCCATGTGCCCGGAATCGATGTGGTCCAGGATCGTCGAGATTCTCATCCCATGTCTCCAGTTACCGCACCGGTCGCGGCCATCCGGGAGACACCTCCATGTGACCCGGTACCGGATGACCGATTCTCGGAACAGTGCGGAGGCAGGCAAGCGGGGCTTCCAGGTCCGTTGCCACGAACTTCCTCTCACTCAGCCTCGATCCAGGCGCTCGCGCCGCGGGGAACGAGGAGGAGCTTCGCCACCAGGCGTATCGCGGGGTCCTCGCTCGCGGCCCCGCGCTCGCGCACCGCGAGAAACAGGCGGCTCGCCCGCGTCTCGCCCCAGAACCACGCCGCGAGCGAGCGCCCGGACGGGGTCGCCCCGGGCTGCGCCGTCGCCGCCTCCCGGTACCACGCGAGAAGGTCGTCGAGGGCGTGCTTGAGGATGCGGGAGAAGGCGACGCCGTCACGCGGGCTCGTCTCCTCGCCGCGCTCCGCGTAGCCCGCAAGAAGCTCGACGATCGCTTCGGGTGCGAAGCCCGAAAGACCGACCGTGGTCCGGCCGCCGCGGCGCTCGCGCGAGCGTTCGTACCACGGGGCGAGGCTTCGAACCTCCTGCGCAACCTGCGCGCCGAGGTCCGCGGGATCGGACGCCGCCGGCTTCGGGAAGCGCACCGGGCAGGCCCAGGCGTCCTCCCCGGCCGCGCCGTTCGCGCCCGCCGACGGTGCGTCCTCGGAGAAGTCCGCGAGCACCGGACCCGCAACCTCCTCGAGGAGGCCGAGGGCGGCGAGAAGTACCCGGCGCTGGAAGGCCGCATCCCCCGGCGCCCCGAGGGGACGGCCGAGCTCGAAGGAGGTCCACAGGGTGCGGGGCGGACGGATCCGCTCGCTGTGCTCGCGCACGAGGCTGGTGACGACAGTGGGGATCCCGGCCCGTTCGAAGTAGTGGGCGAGCGCGCTCACGGCGCGCGTGCAGTTGGGTCAGACCGGGGTGAGGAGGACCGCATCCACCCGATCCGCCTGGAGGTGGCCCGACACCTCGGCGGCCGGAAGGGCCATCTTCTCGGGGTCCGTCGCGCCCATGAAGCTGTAGTGATGGTCGGCGACCGAGCCGATCGCCCCGCCCTCCGCGAGCTCGCGCAACCGATCGATCGGGAACACCACGTTCGTGTCCTCGACGAATCCCGCGCGGTCGTAGTTGACCGAGATGTGGCTCATGAGGAGGTCCGCGCCCCGGACGTCCCCGGGGATCACCCGGTAGTCCGCATCCCCGGGCGCGAAGGCGTCCTCGCCGCGGCGCATGAGGCCGGCGCTCGTCACGATGGCCACCCGGCGCTCGGCGAGCGGCGGTCCGGCGACGGGGGCGGTGACGTCGAATTCGGGAAGCGGCAGCTTCAGAAGGTGTTCCGTCATGCCCCCGGGGAGGTCGGAGAGTCGCGCCATGGGTTCGGTCCTTCGGGTTCGCCCGGTCCGGCGGAAGCGGCGCATTCTACTCCGGGCGGGAGTCCGCGAAACCGGGGCGACGGCGGCGCACGCCGTCCTCCGGCGCGGAGAGAATGGGGTCGGAGTGGGGTTTTCGCTCCGGCCACCGGCGGAACCGGCGCCCTGGCGATCGAGACGGCCGAAATGCCCACTCCGACCCCGGTTTCTCTCAACCGACGACGAGGAGCTTGAGACCGAGGACGGCGAGGGCGACGAGCAGCCATTTCCGGAACGCGGCCGGCGAAAGACGTGCGCGCACGCGCGCGCCGGCCATCATGCCGGCGATCGCGGGCACGACCGCCACCGCCGAAACGTACCCCGCGTCGAGCCGATACGCCCCGTGCAGGATGAGAACGGCCGCGAGCGCGGCGGTCGAGACGCTGAACGCGATCCCCATCATCTGCACGAGCTGGTCGCGATCGAGGCCGAGGGCCTCCAGGTACATCACGATCGGGACCACGAAGGTCCCGCTCACCCCGGTGACGATGCCGTTCACGAGACCCACGACCGGAGTGAGCACCGGCTCCGCCCCCGCCGGCACCGCGAACCGGGCGGCTCGAAGCCCGAGCCCCGCGTAGACGACCAGCACCGCGCCGAGCACCCGTTCCATCGCCTCCGGCGCCGCGATGAAGACGTAGCGATAGCCCACCCAGGTCGTGACGGGAATGATCGCGAGCGCGATGCCGAAGCGCCGGAACAACGCCATCGCCTGACCGCCGATCGCCCCCTGCCACACGTTGGTGACGAAAGACGGGATCACCAGCAGGGGCAGCGCCGCCTCGATGCCGAAGGTGGCCGAGAGAAGCGCGACCGCGACCGTGGGAAGTCCGAGGCCGACGACGCCCTTGACGCCTCCCGCGAGCAGGAACACCAGCATGACGATGGTGATCGAGAACGCGTCCATGACAGTTCCTGACTACCTGCGAAGCTCAGGCCGGGAGCGCACGCGCCCCGGGAGGGCCAGCCTTTTTGGGAACGTGGGCATATTGCCCGTGCAGAGGTTGAGGGGTCGCTCCGCGCGGGCGGGAAGCCCGCGCTCTTGTGGCCCGCTCCTGCACTCAGGCTTGTCGCCCATTTGGAGCACGAGCATCCCTGCCCGCGCGCGCCGACGCGGAGCACAGCCTCCAATCCACCCCGTCGCCTCGGTCGGCCGTGCCAGGCCGAGGGTACCTCGCCAGCCCGAACCGCGCGCGGTCAGGGATGCCCGCGCTCCCGGGAGGGACATCACCGCTCGACGCGGCCTGTCCTCCTCGGCCGGGCGGCCCCGGGCCTCGTGCCCGGAGCCGCCCGTTCCGGTCCCCTCGCTCAGATCTTGTATCCGAGCTTGCGGGCCCCTTCGACGAAGTTCGCGTACTGGCGCTTCTGGCTGTCGAGGCCGAGGTTCTGGGAGATCTTCACCCACTCCTCGGCCGCTTCGTCCAGCGCCTGCTGGCTGGTCAGCTCGCCGGAGATCGCCTTGGAGATGTTGCGCCCGAGGGCGTCCGCGTACTCCGGCGCGCCTTCCCAGAAGAACTGCGGATAGCCGACCTCGACGTTGGCCAGCCCCGCGTCCAGGTGGTTCTTGGCCGTGTCGAAATTCTTGAAGATGCCGGAATTGGTCGGCCAGAGCTCGTTGTCCGTCCCCCGCTGCGGATTGGCCCCGAGATAGAGCTTCGCCGCCTCGTCGCCGTAGTGGGTCTTCCCGAACGGATCCGACCCGCAGTACTCGTCGGCGACGATGTCGTTCGAGTAGTCCGGATGGGACATGCGGTAGATGAAGTAGAAGGCCGCTTCCTTGACGTCCTCCGGAATGTTCTTCGGCACCGACGCGGTCCGGCACCAGAGGGAGATCGCCCGGTTGGTGATCGATCCGTCGTCGTTCTGCCAGCCGGGAACGATGGCTCCGCGCTGGTCCTCGGCGAGCTCCACCCCCTGTTGCTGCACGGTGAACTCGGAGAGGTCGATCCACCACACGGACATGACGTCGGAGCCGGACTGCCAGCGCTGGATGGTGGTGCCGATGTCCATCGCCTCCGCCCCCGGCGGCCCGAACTTGATGATCTCCTTGTACATGTCGAGGGCCTCGGCGGCCTTGCCCTGGTTGATGGTGGGGTTCATGTTCTCGTCGAAATAGTTCACCCCGGCCGACGCCGCGATGTCCATCCAGAAGCCCCACCCGAAGTTCGGGGGGTTCACCACCATCGACGTGCCGTAGACGTTCTGGCTCTTCAGCTCCTCGGTGAAGAACTGGGTGGCGTCGATGAACTCGTTCCACGTCTTCGGGACCGCGAGCTCGCGCTGGAAGCGCTTGGAGTACTTCTTCTGCAGGCCCGGATCGTCGAAGTACTGCTTCCGGTAGTGAAGGATGTGGATGTCGCCGTCGAGCATCATCCCGTAGGTCTTGCCGTCCCACTTGGTATAGAACTCGCGGTAGGCGGGCATCACCCAGTCCAGGTAGTCGCCGGTGCCCTCGTACTTGGCGAGATAGTCGTCCAGCGGCTCGAGCTGACCGGTCTCGGCGAACGCGCCGAAGAACAGGCTCGGGTACTGAACCCAGTCGAAGCGCGGACGCTTGGAGAGAAGCTGGGGCAGGATCTTGGCCACCGCGTCGCCCCCGCCGTAGTTCTCGCGGCTCTTGATGCCGACGCCCGCCTCCTTCTTCAGGTGCGGCGACAGCCACAGCGGCGCATGGAGCCAGTTCGAGTCCTGGAAGTAGGTGAGCTCGATGTCGTTGAAGAGCTTCTTGCCGGGCGGCACCGCCTGGGCCCCGAAGGCGCTTCGCGGCAGCACCGAGGCGGCGGCCGCCGCGCCGGCGCCGGCGGCCGCGTTCCTCAGGAACTTGCGACGCGGGTAGGCGCTGAAGATGCTCATGGGGTTTCCTCCTTAAACGTTCGGGGCGCGGCCGCGCCGCACCCGGAAATGCGCGCCGGGCCGTCACGGCCCGGCGCCCGTCAGTCAGGCGATCAGCTCCTCGGTCGACTCGCTGAACACCATCACGTCGCGCGGAGCATAGTGCATTCG
>JAJECB010000443.1 GCA_022822245.1 Gammaproteobacteria bacterium | reverse complement strand
CCAGCGCGGCCACGCCGTCCCCCGACGCGCGCACCATCCCCTCGAACAGGTTCACCTTGCCGATGAAATCGGCCACGAACCGGCAGCTCGGGTGCTCGTAGAGGGTCGCCGGGTCCGCCACCTGCCGCACCCGCCCGTGCTCCATCACCGCGATCCGGTCCGCCATCGACAGCGCCTCGTCCTGATCGTGGGTGACGAAGACGAAGGTGATCCCGACCGCGATCCGGAGGTTGACGAGCTCGAGGCGCATCGCCTCGCGGAGCTTCGCGTCGAGCGCGGAGAGCGGTTCGTCGAGGAGCAGCACCCGGGGTCGCTTCACGAGCGCCCGGGCGAGCGCGACCCGCTGCCGTTGCCCGCCCGAGAGCTGGTCGGGCTTCCTCGTCTCGAGCCCGTCGAGACGCACGAGCCCGAGCGACTCCCGCACCCGCTTCCGGCGCTCGGCCGCCGGCACCCCGGTGACCCTGAGGCCGTAGGCCACGTTGTCGAACACGCTCATGTGGGGGAAGACCGCGTACGACTGGAACACCATGTTGACCGGCCGGCGGTTCGGCGGCACCCCGGCGACGTCCGCCCCGTCGATGCGGATCTCCCCGGTGGTCGGCGTCTCGAACCCCGCGAGCATCCGAAGGAGGGTCGTCTTGCCGCAGCCGGACGGGCCGAGGAGGGCGAAGAGCTCCCCCTCCGGGATCTCGAGGTCCACCGCGTCGACGGCGGGCTCGCCCGCCCCGAAACGCTTGGTGACGCTCCGGATCTCGACGATCGGCCGCACGGGCGGTGCGGCGCCGCGCTCGCTCGCGCCTTCGTTCATCGCACTCATCGGCCGTCCCCTGCGCCCGTCCGCCCCTGCATCCAGAGCGCGACGGCGGTGATGACGAGGGTGATCGCGATGAGGATCGTCGACGCTGCGTTCACCTCCGGGGTCACCGAGAACCGGACCATCGAGTAGACCTTCACCGGGAAGGTCACCGTGTCCGGCCCCGAGGTGAAGAAGGTGATGACGAAGTCGTCGAGCGAGAGGGTGAACGCGAGGAGCGCCCCCGCCACGAGCCCCGGGAGCATCCACGGCACGAGCACGTCCCGGAACGCCTGCCACTCCGACGCCCCGAGGTCGCGCGCCGCCTCGTCGAGCTCGCGGTTGAAGTTCGCGAGCCGGGCCCGGACCACCACCGCGACGAAGGGGAAGCTGAACGAGATGTGGGCGATGGTGATCGCGCCGAGGTTGAGGGGCCACGGAAGGCCGGTCGGCCACCCGATGCGGGCGAAGAACGCGAGCATCGCCACCCCCATGCAGATCTCGGGGATGACGATGGGGAGCGCCATCGCCGCCTCGTGCGGGCCCTTGAACGGGAACCGGAACCGCCACAGGGCGACCGCCGCGAGGGTCCCGAGCACGGTGCTCGCGAGGGTGCTGACGAACGCGATGGTGAGCGAGTTGGTGAACGCCTCGATGAGGGAGTCGTTGTTCCACGCCTTCTCGTAGTACTTGAAGGTGAACCCCCGCCACACGATGTTGCGGCGGCTGTCGTTGAAGCTGAACGCGATGAGGGTCGCGATGGGGGCGTAGAGGAACACGAAGGTCGCGAGCAGGGTGAGCCTGAGCCACGCGCGCCGGCCGTACTCGAGCGGCCCGGGCGGGAGGCGCCGCCGATCCGCCGCCGCCCGGCTCACGCTGCCTCCATCGCGGAGCGCCCGCGGCTCGTCACCGCACGCAGGGCGAGCGCGAAGAACGTGACGTACATGAGGATGAACGAGAGGGCCGCCCCGAACGGCCAGTCATTCGCGGACTTGAACTGGCGCTCGATGACGTTCGCGATCATCTGGCTGTCCGTCCCGCCGAGGAGGTCCGGGGTGAGGAAGGAGCCGAGGGCCGGGATGAACGTGATGATGACGCCGGAGATGATTCCGGGGAGTGCGAGGGGCACGACGATGGAGGCGAACGTCCGGATCTGGCTTGCCCCGAGGTCGAGGCTCGCCTCGAGGTAGGAGCGGTCGAGCCGGTCGAGAGCCGCGTAGAGGGGCAGCACCATGAAGGGTAGGTGCACGTAGACGAGCCCGAAGACGACCGCGGTGTTGTTGTAGAGCAGCCCGAACGGCTCGAAGCGCTCGCCGAGGAGATGGAGATGTCCGAGCCCGATCCACGCGAGGGCCGCGTTCGCCTTCTCCCACACCCACTCCGCGGTGAAGTTGACGTAGCCGCGCGTCCGGAGCACCGCGATGAGGGCGTAGGTCCGGATGAGGAGATTGGTCCAGAAGGGGAGGATCGTGAGCAGGAGCAGGACGGGCTTCCAGCGGCCGGGCGCGAAGGTGATGGCGATCGCGACCGGGAGCCCGACCGCGAGGCAGATGAGAGTGGTGAGCGCCGCGAACCAGAACGACTTCCCGAAGATCCGGAGGTAGAGGGGATCGAGGGCGCGGATGTAGTTCTCGAGCGTCCCGTTGATCGCGATCTCGACGAGGCCCCGCTTCTCGCCGAAGCTGAAGCCCCAGACGAGGGCGAGCGGAGCGAGGAAGAAGAGGACGAGCCAGGCGGTGGGCGGCAGGAAGAACGTCCAGAACGCTCGCCGATTCGTGCGCCAGGTGTCCATCGCGTTCTAGTCCGGAAATCTCACCAGCTTTCGTCGCGAGGGCGTGGAGATGCCGCTGTGACAAGGTGCACGGACCGAAAGGCGCTGAAGGCGTAGTCGAACTACGTCGAAGCGGCTTGAGGGAGTACACCTTGTCACAGCGAGCAGATCCGCGTCCGCAGCAGAAGGCTGGTGAGATTTCCGGGCCAGGGCGCGGTCACACCAATGGGCCCGGAAACGACACCATGATTGGACAGAGGCCACGGAAGGCGGTAGTCGGCAGGTCGGATTGGCGAAGCGTAATCCGATACCCGTGCGACGCGTGCCTCCTGAGCCACAAACCTCGGATTACGCTTCGCTAGTCCGACCTGCAGTCCGCCGCACGCATCGTGGGCGCACTGCATTGGTGCCAACAGGCCCTGGCCGCCGGCCCCGGACGCGCGTGGCGCCCGGTGGCCGGCCTCTCGCGGCGCGTCACGCGGCCTGGATGCGCGTCCAGGTCTCGTCGATGAGCCGCTGGTGCTCTTCGCCCAGGTACTTGTCCGTCTCCGAGATCTCGACCACGGACGGCGGCGGGAAGATCGCGGGATTCTCCAGGTACTCCGCGGACAGGTGCTGCTTCGCCGCCTCGTTGGGGGTCGCGTAGTAGATGAAGTCGGCAATCGCGGCGCCGACCTCCGCGTCGAGGATGAAGTTGATGAATGCGTGGGCGTTCTCGGGATGCGGCGCGTCCTTGGGGATCGCCAGGGTGTCCTCCCAGAGCAGCCCGCCTTCCTTCGGGACGGAATAGCCGAGGTCGTCGTCCTCGGCCATGACCTGGAGGATGTCCCCGTTCCACTCCATGGTGAGGTCGACCTCGCCGGAGATGAGGAGGTCCTGGCCGTTGTCTTCGGCGAACGCCTTGATGTGCGGCTTCTGCCGGATGACGAGCTCCTCGACCTCCTTGATGCGGGCCGGGTCCGTCTCGTTGTAGGAGTATCCGAGGTACTTGAGCCCGATTCCGACGATGGTGCTGCCGTCCCCGAGCATCGCGATGCGACCGGAGTACTCGTCCGAATCGTAGAGGTGCTTCCAGCTCTCCGGGGTGGCGCTCACTCTCGACTTCCGGTAGCCGATGCCGATGGTCCCCCACATGTAGGGGAGGCTGTGCTTGCGGCCCGGGTCGAACGTCGCGTCGCGGAAGACCGGGGTGATGTTCTCGATGTTCGGGATCTTCGAGTGGTCGAGGGGCTCCAGCATGTCCGCCGTGATCATGCGCTCGACGTAGTCGTTGGTGGGGACGATCACGTCGTAGCCGGGGTTCCCTTCCTTGAGCTTCGCGAAGAGCTCGTCGTTGTCGGCGAAGAGGTCCATCTTGACCTCGATGCCGGTGGCGGCCTTGAAGTCGTCGAGGGTGGTCTCGCCGATGTAGGTGTCCCAGTTGTAGAAGTTGAGCCTGGCCTCCTCGGCCGACCAGCCGAGCCTCGGGATGATGGTGAGGCCTGCGGCCGCCGCGCCGGCCCCGGCAAGGAGCGAGCGGCGGGACATGCGCCTGGCGCTGATTCGCTTCATCGGGAGTCTCCTTGAACGTATTCCTGGATGGTCGTTCTCGTATCGGCGGCGGACCTTTCCGGGCGGGTCTCGCGGCCCGCGCATCGGCGTCCGATTATCCGCGAGCCCCGCCGGCCGCGCCAGCCGTCCGCGTGCCCACGTTCATACGTTGCGGAGCAGGAACTCGCGTTCCCACGAGCTGATGACTTGCTGGAACGCGCGGAGCTCGCAGTCCTTGACCGCGCCGTAGGCGGCGGTGAAGCGCTCCCCGAGGACCTCGACGAGCGGCCCGCAGTCGCGCAGCAGCCCGAGCGAATCGCCGAGGCTGAGCGGCAGCTCGTAGGGCATCGCGTACGCGCTCCCCTCGATCGCTGGTGTCGGCGCGATCCCCTCCGTCATTCCGATGAGGCCGCAGGCAAGCGATGCCGCGATGGCGAGGTAGGGGTTTGCGTCCGCCCCCGCGACCCGGTTCTCGACCCGGGTTGCGTCCGCCTCGGCGAGCGGGACCCGGAGGCCCGCGGTGCGGTTGTCGACCCCCCACTGCACGTTGATCGGCGCCGCGAGGTACTTCGTGATCCGGCGGTACGAGTTCACGTTCGGGGCGAAGAACGACATCGCGGCCGGAAGGTAGCGCTGCAACCCGCCGATGTGGGCGCGGAAGAGGGGGGACATCGCGCCGTCCTGCCCCGCGAACACGTTCTCGCCGGTTCCCGCGTCCACCACGCTCTGGTGGATGTGCATGGCGCTCCCCGGCTCGGCCTCCATCGGCTTCGCCATGAACGTGGCGTAGACGCCGTGACGCATCGCCGCCTCGCGCACCGTGCGCTTGAACAGGAACGCCTGGTCCGCGAGGTCGAGCGGGTCGCCGTGCGAGAGGTTGATCTCGAGCTGGGCGGCTCCCGCCTCGTGGCTCAGGGTCCCGAGCTCGATCTTCTGCGCCTCGCAGAAGTCGTAGATGTCGTCGATGAGGGGGTCGTACTCGTTCAGCACGTCGATCCCGAAGGACTGGCGGCCCCACTCCGGCTGCCCGGAGCGACCCACCGGCGGCTCGAGCGGATAGTCCGGATCGGCGTTTCGCTTGACGAGGTAGAACTCGAGCTCGGGGGCGACGACCGGCCGCCATCCGCGGTCGCGGTAAAGGTCGAGCACCCGGCGGAGCACGTAGCGCGAGGTGGTCGTGACCGGCTTGCCGTTCGCGTGGTAGCAGTCGTGGATGACCTGCGCGGTCGGGTCCGCCGCCCACGGAACGAGCCGGATGGTGCTCTCGTCGGCGCGGAGCATCATGTCGCGATCGGAGGGGTCGACCGCGCTCGCATCCTGGGGAAAGTCGCCGGTGACGGTCTGGAGCACGAGGGCTTCGGGGAGGTTGAGGCCGAGCGCCCGGCAGTACGCGGCGACCGGCATGATCTTTCCGCGGGCGACCCCCGCCATGTCCGGCATCAGGGCCTCGACCTCGGTGATCGCGTGCTCCCGGCACCAGCGTTCGATGAAGCCGTTGGAGGTGCGCATGCTCGGTTCGGCAGGTTCCCGTGCGCCCCGGAGAGGGGGATGCCCGTGCAGGGCGGGATCGTGCCGGAATCGGGCGCGGTTCGCCACGGGGCTCGCCGGAGAGGGCGGCCTGGAGCCGGAGCGTTCCAGGTGCAAGGGCTTCTCGGGAGCCGGCTCCCCGGGAACGAGCTCTTCCGTCCGGCGAGGGGTGGGGGCGCTCCAACGTTCGCTCGGGCAAGGTGCCCGCGCGCTCGGGAGGCGGGCCCGTCCCGTCCGGGAATGCCCGCGGCCGCAGCCGGAGCCTCATGCGTATCGGGGGCTGCGATGCGGTACGATGCCCCGGCGCACGTCACTCCGGGGTGCAGCCCATGAAGGCATCCGAACGAACGACGGGGTCCGAACGCCGGGTTCCCGGCTGGTGCGCCCTTTGCCGTTCGCGGTGCGGCTGCATCTCGGTGGTGCGCGAGGGCCGCCTCGTCGCCGTCGAACGGAACCCCGACCATCCGACCGGGCGCGCGCTCTGCGCGAAGGGCCAGGCCGCCCCGGAGCTCGTCTACAGCCCCGACCGGATCCTGTACCCCCTCCGGCGCACCCGCCCCAAGGGCGACCCGGACCCCGGCTGGGTCCGCATCGGCTGGGACGAGGCGCTCGATCTCGCGGCCGCGAAGCTCAAGGGCATCGTGGAGGCGGAAGGGCGGAAGGGGGTGGCCTTCGCGATCACGACCCCGAGCGGGACCTCCATCTCCGACTCCCACCCGTGGGTCGAACGGTTCGTGCGGGCGTTCGGGACCCCCAACAACGTCTACGGCACCGAGATCTGCAACTGGCACAAGGACCATGCCACCCGCTACACCTTCGGGACCGGGATCGGCACCCCGGACCTCGATCACGCGGGGTGCGTGCTCCTCTGGGGCCACAACCCGACCGGAGCGTGGCTCGCCCAGGGGCAACGGGTGAACGAGGCGAAGGCGCGGGGGGCGCGGCTCGTGGTGGTCGATCCGCGCCGGGTGGGGGTCGCCGCGAAGGCGGACGAGTGGCTGCGCGTGCGCCCCGGCACCGACGGCGCGCTCGCCCTGGGGCTCGCGGGGGTGATGATCGAGGAAGGGTGGTTCGACCGCGACTTCATGCGGGACTGGTCGAACGGTCCGTTCCTCGTGGTGGACGACGGTGCGGACGCCGGCGCTGCCAGACCGGGCCGCCTGCTCGCGGCGTCGGACCTCGCGCCGGGCGGCGACCCGGGTCACCCCCCCCATCATCCAGTGGTGTGGCGCGCGGGTGACGGAGGGCCGGAAGCGGTCGATCCGGCGGCGGCGGCCGGGCCCGGCCGGGAGTGGACCCTCGAAGGCACCTTCGAGCTCGTGACGACGGCGGGGGAGGCGGTGAGCTGCCGCACCGCGTTCTCGCGCTACCGCGACCTTTGCCGGGAGTTCCCGCCGGAGCGGGTGGAGCGAATCACCGGGATCCCCGCGCGCCAGGTGCGCGAGACGGCTCGCCTTCTCTGAGAAGCGCGCCCGGTCGCCTACTACGCGTGGTCCGGGGTCGGGCAGCACACCAACGCGACCCAGACGGACCGGGCGATCTCCCTCCTCTACGCGCTCACCGGCAGCCGCGGGCGGCGGGGCGGCAACGTCGAGTTCGCGACGGTGCCGGCGAACGACGTCTCCGGCGCGGAATTTCCCGCACCTGACGCGCCGACCCTCGGCATCGACGAGCGGCCCCTCGGTCCGCCCCGGAGCGGCTGGTGCACCTCCCGGGACTTCTATCGGGCGGTGATCGAGCACGACCCCTACCCGATTCGAGGATTCGTCGACTTCGGGGTCAACCTGCTCGTCTCCCACGCGGCGGCCGCGCGAGGCGTGGAGGCGCTGCGACGCCTCGACTTCTACGTCCATGCCGATATCCACCTGAATCCGACCGCCGAGTTCGCGGACCTCGTGCTGCCGGTCAACACGGCGTGGGAGCGCGAGGCGCTTCGGGTCGGGTTCGAGATCACGCAGGAGGCGAACGCGCTCGTCCAGCTTCGGCCGCCCGTCGTCGAATCGCGGGGGGAGTCACGGAGCGACGGCGAGATCGCGTTCGCGCTCGCGGAACGCCTCGGGCTCGGAAACCGGTTCTGGGGCGGAGACATGGATGCCGGCTACCGGGAGTGGCTCGCCCCGTCCGGGATCTCGCTCGAGACCCTCCGGGCCCGCCCCGAGGGGGTGCGGTGGGGCGACCTCGCCACCGGCTACGAGCCGCACCGGGCACGGGGCGGGTTCGACACTCCGTCACGCCGGGTCGAGGTCTGGTCCGAGACGTTCCGGCGGCACGGACAGGACCCGCTCCCGGGGTACGTGCCTCCGGCCGTGAGCGCGGCCCGCCGGCCGGACCTCGCGGCCCGCTATCCACTGGTGCTGACGTCCGCCAAGCCGCACCTCTACTGCCACGGCCAGCATCGGAACCTGCCGAAGCTCCGCCGCCGCCTCCCCGACCCGCTCGTCGAGGTCCACCCCGACACGGCGCGGGCGCGCGGGATCGCGGATGGCGACTGGGTCGGCATCCGCACCCCGTCGGGACGGGTCAAGGCCCGGGCGCGGCTCCGGGACACCCTCGCCCCCGATGTCGTCGCCGCCCAGCACGGCTGGTGGCAGCACTGCGAGGAGCTTGGCCTCCCCGGCTTTCCCGCCCACGGCGAGGGGAGCGCCAACGTCAACCTCGTCATCGACGACGCGGAGTCCGACCCCATCAGCGGCTCGGCTCCCCACCGCTCCTACCTCTGCGAGCTGGAGCCGCTTCCCGCACCCTGAGCAGACTCGCATCGACGCGGGGAAGCCCGTCTCCGGCCTTTCCACCTCCTCGTCCGGTCCGCTCCCCCGAACGGCGACAGCGCGTCTTGAACGCCGGCTTTCCACCCGACCGCTCGCGGTCTGGAAGCCCGCGCTCCCGGGAGCGCGCCACGAGCCTGGGCAGTCCAGGCGAGACCCTTGGGAGTGCGGAGGGCCTGCCCGCGCGAGATCGTGCCGGCGGGTCGTTGTAGAGTGGCGAGGACCGTTTGACGAGTGGACCACAGGAGGAACGGGACCATGCGGGAAGTTCGAATCGCCCTCATCGGCGGAGCCGGCTGGATGGGGAAGACCCATGCCCTCATCTACGCGTCCGCCCCGGTCATCTTCGGCAACGAGCCGGCGCGCCCGGTCCTCGAGATCGTGGCCGAGGCGACGGACGAGATCGCGCAGAAGGTGGCGGCCGACTGCGGCGCCCGGCGCTGGACCTCGAACTGGCGCGAGGCGGTCGAGGATCCGAGCGTCGACGTGGTCGACATCGTCACCCCGAACAGCATGCACCGGGAGATGGTGGTCGCGGCGGCGGCGGCCGGCAAGCACGTCTACTGCGAGAAGCCGCTCGGACTCAACGCGGACGAGACCCGCGAGATGGTCCGCGCGGTCGGAGACGCCGGCGTCCTCAGCCTCGTCGGGCACAACTTCCCGCACAACCCGATCCACGCCGTCGCGCGCGACATGATCCGCGCCGGCGAGCTCGGGGACATCGTTCACGCACGGGTCAGCTTCAACTCCGACTTCCTCGCCGACGAGGCCGCGCCCTTCATCTGGCGGTGCGACCGGGCGGCGGCGGGGAGCGGCACCCTCGG
The DNA here is from genome assembly GCA_022822245.1 of Gammaproteobacteria bacterium. Next base: position 2,704 of record JAJECB010000443.1, on the reverse strand, counting down.
CGACATCAACGTGCACCTCTTCAGCCTCACCGAGTACCTGGTGGGGCCCATCGCGGAGGTATTCGGACGGATGCAGACCGTCGTCAAGGAGCGCGACGTGGTGGAGGACGCTTCGTACGGGAGCGGCGGCGGCACCGCGACCGGCGAGCGCCGCACGGTCGATACGGACGACTCGGTGCACATGCTCGCGACGTTCGAGAACGGCTGCACCGGCATCTTCGACACGAGCCGGGTCGCCCACGGGCGCAAGATCGAGATCAGCTACGACATCGTGGGGCGGGCGGGCTCGATCCGATGGACCTACGACCGGCTGAACGAGCTTCAGGTCTACAGCGCGAGCGACCCGGTGGACCGGAGCGGCTTCAAGCGCATCGAGACCGGGCCGAGCCACCCTTACTACGGGGCCTTCTTCCCCATCGCCAACATCGGCATGGGGTACAACGAGATCAAGGCGATCGAGGTGCGGGAGCTGGTCCGGGCGGTCGCCGGGGAGGCGGTCGAGCTGTGGCCCGACTTCTCGGTCGCGCACCGGATCCAGCGCTACTGCGACGCCACCATCCTCTCCGACGCCGAGCGGCGGTGGGTGGCGGTGAGCGAGATCCCCGAGTAGACGCGCGCGCGAGCCGCCGGCCCGCGGCCCGTTCCGTTCGACGGCCGAGCAGGGGCCGGGAGACCCGGGGTTCTACAGTTCTCGGCCGCGCCTTCGAGAATGGGGCACGGGGTCCGGGCCGAAGCGGCTCAGGACCAGTGCTCGCGGAGCGAGCCCCCGGCCCCGTAGAGGGGGTCGCGGGCCGGCACCGCGACGCGCGCGATGGCGTCGAGGCTCGCGGGGCGCTCGCCTGGCGCTCCGCGGCATAGGTCGGGGCGGGTTCCGAGCGGGTACGCGCCGACGATGCCGAGGTCCGCGCTCGCCTCGAGCGCCTTGTGGCCGACCCCGGCGGGAATGATGACGACATCGCCCGCCGACACCGTCAGGTCGACGCCGTCCTCGCCGCCGAAGCGGGCCGTCGCGGTGCCGCGGTACACGCCGAGCACCTCGTGCGCGGTGCTGTGGAAGTGGTGGAAGGGATGGATCCCGTTCCGCCACGCGGCGGGCCAGCCGTTAGCGGTGAAGAGGGCCTCGAAGACGGTCGCCGGATCGCCGTCCGGAAGGTCCACCGCCTGCCGGTAGACGAGGAGCGGCAGCTCCGGGTTGTTCGGAATCGACCCGTCGTCCTCGAGCCGCCGCGCCACGACCTCTGCGGATCTGAGTCGTGCGTCGTCCTTCGTCATCGGAATGCTCCCCTGGTCCGATTCCACCTGCACCCGTGCAGTATGCGCTTCACTCGTTCGGGGACGCCAATTCCGGACCAGTCATCGCGCTCCCATCAGACGCTCCACCCGGTTGCCCACTTCCCGCGCGACCCGCAGCAAGGCGGCGACGAGCTGCTCCCCCACGTCCAACTCGCCTTCGTACTCGGCAAGGTTCCGCTTCCGGTGCGCCTCGTCGAGCACTCGCCACCGTTCCGGTGGCAGGTCGACGGTGTGTTGCAGGCACTGGAAGACCAGGTAGCGCGATTCGGATCGATAGCCCCGGAACCGCGGGGCGGCCAGCGCCAGTGCATAGGCCGCGTTGTAGGCGAGGTCGAAGCGGCTCTCGAGGCTCAGTTCCTCGCGGGCCGCATCTTCGAGCCGGCGGATGCCTGAACGCACCAGTCCCTGAAGCTCGCTCACCGCGGCCGGTTCGGCCTTCAATTGGCCAATTCGAACGAGATTATCGAGCTGCGGGTGGCTCATCCGCTTTACCGATCAGCACCAGGCGGTCGCCGCCGAGCACGTTGGCAAGAAAGGGGCTGCCGGCGGCCCTCCGGTCCGAGAACTCTGCCGACGTGTACAGGGTGGGATGGATCGAGCGGCTCAGTTGCGATTCCACCGGGAGCAGCGCCGAGTAGACCTCCTCCAAGGTCAGCCGGTCCGAGACGAGAAGGAGGTCGATGTCGCTCGAGGCCGTGTCGCTGCCGCGCGCGGCGGAGCCGTAGAGGAGGGCCAACGAGACCCGGTCCGTGAGTGGTTCAAGCGCCTGCCGGATCGGCTGGGCGAAGGCGACCGTCTTGACGATCAGTCCGCGCAGCTCGTCGAACACCGGCGATGCGGGGTTGGCCTGGTAGTGCTTCTGACGTCCAATCGGGGTGACGTCCACCAGACCGCTCGACACGAGGCGCTTCAACTCCCGTTGCACGGCGCCCGATCCGGAACCGGTCAGGGCGATGAGCTCGGTGGCGAAGAAACTGCGGGAGGGCTGACCGAACAGCAGGCCGAGCAAGCGTTGCTGGGTGGTGGTGAAGAGGGCGTCGGCGAGGCTGGTCGGCCGTTCGGCCGCGAGCGAGGCGGAAGCCCGTCGGTGGGTCGGGCGTGGTGACGGGATCGAATTCGATGTGCCCATCCTGGGCATGATAGTGCCCTTTTTGGGGAGAAAACTACCTTCGGATCACCGGGCACCGATTCGAGCGGGTGCGGCCACGGCAGGTTCGGAGCGGGCCGGTCGCAGGGCAGTCGGGCGGGCGCGGGTCGTCTAGCCCGGAAATTTCACCAACTTTCGTCGCGAGGGCGCCGAGACGGCGCTGTGGCTGGCCGCACGGACCGAAAGAGCGCTTCGCGCTGCTGAAGGCGTAGTCGACACTACGTTGAAGCGGCTTGCGGGAGTACGGCCAGTCACAGCGCATGG
>JAJECB010000476.1 GCA_022822245.1 Gammaproteobacteria bacterium | reverse complement strand
TGCAGTCTGGAGACGGGTGCCGATGATCCGCATCAAGATCCTCGTTCCCGACTTCCGGGGTCGGGTGGACCGCGCCCTTGAGGCGCTCGAACCGCCGCGGCTTCGGAGGCAACCTCTCGGGTAATTGGCCCGACCGCGTATTGCGAGATCCCGTCGGTGCCGTGCGGTCTCTTCCCTACCAGACCTCGCCGAAGGGACGCAACTCGACGAGGAACGACCACGCGGGGCGGTCCTGGTGGGCGACGTGGTGCATCTCGTCCGCGATCACCGAGGGCTTGGCGAAGAACTCGTCCGACTTGCCCGGGGCCAGCACCGGGCGGGTGCGCGGCGTGTCGATGGCGGTGTCGATGACGAAGTAGGCGACATGGATCCCGCGGGGTCCGAACTCGCGGGCCATCGATTCGGCCAGGAGCCGCTGCGCGGCCTTTGTCGAGGCGAAGAAGCCCCAGTTGGCCCGGCCCCGGGTGGCGGAGGTGTTGCCGGTCACGAGGATCGCGCCCTCGCCCGCATCCAGCATTCCCGGAATGGTCTCGCGGGCGAGATGGAGAAGAGCCGTCGTGTTGACCCGGAAGTTCTTCTCGAGGTCGTCCGGGTCCATCTCGAGGATGCTGCCGAGGGTCGCGCGCGGGGCGTTGTGCACCACGACCTTCGGCACGCCCATCTCCTCCCTGATGCGCGCCACGGTCTCCACCAGGGCGTCGAGATCGCCGACGTCGCAGGGATACGCGCGGGCGTCCTCGTACTTCCCGACAAGGTGGGCAAGCTTTTCCGCGTTTCGGGCGAGCATGGCGACCCGGTAGCCGCCCACGCTGAAGCGCCGGGCGATCTCGGCCCCGGTGCCGTGCTCCGGACCGACGCCGGAGACGATGCAGACTGGCTTGTTCATGGCCGCTATCTCTGAAAGGCCGGGCGCGCCGACACCCTGGCGAACCAGGCGGCGACGGCGGGCCAGGACGCGGCGACGTCCATCTCGACCGCGACGGCGAGGCGCAGGGTGAAGAAGCCGGTGATGTCCGCGATGGAGAACGCCGGTCCTGCGACGAACTCGTTCCGGGCCATGTGCGGCTCGATGCGGTCGAGGAAGATCTCCATCATCTCCTTGCCTCGGGTCACCATCTCCGGAAGCTGCGGAAGATCGGTGCGGGTGCCGGGCATGACCCGGCCGGCGAACGTCGGCACGTGGTTGCGCATCGCGTGCAGCAGGGGGATGAAGCCGTCGAGCTCGAAACGGCGCAGCCACCTGTCGATGACGGCGCGCTCCTCCGCGGTGCTGCAACGCGCCGTCGGCCAGGCGCCGGTGTTCCACCCTCGCTACGCGGACTTCGCCAGCCACCACCGCTTCGAGATCGCGAAGGCATGCGCATGGTGGCGGACGGGCTCGTGAACACCGGCGAGATGATCACCCACACCTTCAAGCTCGACGACATCCAGGAGGCGTTCGAACTCCGCAGCGACAAGAGCAACGACGCGATCCACGTCATGATCGACTGCGAGGTCTGATCCTCCGGCTGCCGTTCGGCCCGATTCCGGGACCGGTCGGGCGAAAGTGCCGCGCCGGACTCATCGGAGCCGGTCCGGCCGCAGTCTCTCACCCGTCCGCAACTTCGGGATGGACCACTCCGAGGAGTGGCACCGGGAATTGACATGAATGAAAATGCGAATAAGAATCGTTTCCGACGGCCACTCGTCCAGAATGTGAGGTGTTGGAGAGCTTCCTAGCTTGGCCTGTCAGGAATCATCAAGCAATCCGTCTCCGTAGTCGAACCGGGCGCCGGCCGTGACGCGGCGGACCCTTCAGTCGGGTGAGGTGAAGCGCCGGGCCTGGTTCTCGTAGTCGCCGTAGCCGAGCGTGTCTCGCACCACGTCGGACTCGATGGCGCTCGCCGCCTCCGCCTGCCCCGCGTTCAGGGCGGCCAGCCCGGCCTCGATGGCGCCCACTACCGGCGACAGCATGGCGGTCGGATAGGTCCCGATCTTGAAGCCCAGCTCCGCGGCCCGCTCTCGAGTGGGCGTCGCCCGCGGCGCCCCCGGCGACAGGACGACGAATGACGGCCGTCCCGCGGCGGCGGCGACGGCGCGGCGGATCTCGTCCTCGTCGGCCGGGGAATCGAGGAACAGGATGTCCGCCCCTTCTTCCACGAAGGCTTCGATGCGCGCGACCGCCTCGTCGATTCCGAGGGTGGGGCGGCAGTCGGTGCGGGCCATGACCAGAATGCCGGAGTCCTTCGCCGCCTCCACCGCCGCCCGGATCTTCATGCGCGCCTCGTCCCGGGGGAGGGAGGGCTTGCCGGCCGCGGTCAGGGCCCGGGGCGTGATCTTGTCCTCGACCAGGATGGCCGCGGCCCCGGCCCGGCCGTAGGCTCGCACGGTGCGCTGCACGTTCATCGCATTGCCGAAGCCGTGGTCCCCGTCGGCGAGGATCAGCAGGTCGGGCGCCGCCTCGCGGGCCTGCCGGAGGGAATCCAGGAACTCCGCCACGGACAGCAGGTCCAGGTCCGGGCCGCCGAGGCGGCTCGCGGCGATGCACGAGCCGGAGAGGAAGGCGGTCCCGAATCCCGCCTTCGCCGTCAGTTTGGCCGTCAGGCCGTCCCACACGGCGGGCATCACGACGAATCCGGGTTCGGCGAGCAGGGCGTGAAGTCGTTCAGGCGGTGTCATTCCGGAAACCTGTACTTGGTGGAAGGATGCGGCGGGAGGTGACGATAGCATGGACCCACGGCAACGGATTCGAGCGCATGGCGGGAGGTCGTATCAGGACCGAAGGGGCACCGAATTCTCCGGGTCGGTCGCCGCGGTCGTACTCGCACCGGCTCGCGCCCGTGTCGGCACGGGCTGGCGGGCGGGGCGTCAGGGGGCGAGGGCTTCGACCGCGCGGTCCGGGTAGTCGGTGATGATCCCGTCGACCCCGAGGCGGGCGAGGGCGAGCATGTCGTCGACCTCGTTGACGGTCCACACGACCACCCGAAGACCGAGGGCGTGCGCCTCGGCCACGGTCTCTTCCGTGAGGTCCCGATAGAACGGGGACCACACCCTGCATCCCGCCGCCTCGACGAGCCGCGGCACCGAGCCGCCGAACGCGTCGATGTCGAGCCCCGCGGTCCAGGGCGACGGCCCGGGACGGCCGCGCAGGATGTTGTCGAGCCAGCGCCGCTCGACGGTGAGGCAGACCGTCGCGAGCTCCGGCGCGAGCTGGCGCGCCTCGAGGAGGACCCGCCAGTCGAAGGACTGGACATTGGCGCGCTCGACCATTCCTTCCGCCCGCAGCACCGCGATCACCGCCCGGGCGAATGCCTTCGGCCCCGCCGTCTCCTCCGGCGCGAGCGGGTTCAGCTTGGTCTCGATGTTGAAGCGGAGCCCCTCCGCCCCCGGCCGCCTTCCGAGCGCGAGAACGTCGGCGAGGGTCGGGATGCGGGCGCCGTCGCGCGGTTCCTGCCCCGGAAACCGCTCCGCGGTCCGGCTGCCCGGCGCGGCCCGCCCGACATCGAATTCCTCGAGCGCCGCGAGGTCCA
>JAJECB010000007.1 GCA_022822245.1 Gammaproteobacteria bacterium | reverse complement strand
GGACGGCCCGATTTCGGGCACCATGGATGCGGCGGCCGCCGGTGCGGAGGCGGCCGCGGTGCCGGGTGCGGGGGGCCATTCCGGTACGGACGCCGCGGACGTGGAGGCGGCCGGCACGCAGGGCACCGGTGCGGAAGCGGTCGCGATATCGGGGGCGGGCGGCGGAAGCGGCGCCGCCACCGCGGACGGCGAGGCCGCGGCGGCGATGGCGGCCGCGATGCTCGACCCGGAGAACGGGTCGAATGCCGGTGCCGAGGCCGGGGGCGCAGTGGTGGCCGGAATGCTGGGCGCGGGAGACGGAGCTGGCACGAGTGCCGCGGATGGCGAGGCCGCGGCCGCGATGGCGGCCGCGATGCTGGATGCGGAGAGCGGCTCCGGTGCGAGCGCGGCGGGTGCGGAGGTGGCCGGCGAGGCGGCGGCGATGTTGGCCGCGGGGGATGGTTCCGCGCCCGGTGCCAGTGCGGAGGCGCAGGCCGCCGGCGCCGCCGTGGCGGGCGCTGCCGCGGCGGCGATGTATCGGAGGAGGGACGGCTCCTCCGCGGCCGTGCCGGCGGCTGAAGCGCCGGCGCCGAGCGAGGCGGCCGCCCATGCGGAACCATTCTCCTGGCGTCCGATATGGCTCGCGGTGGGGTTCTCGGCCGCGGTCTGGCGTCCGATATGGCTCGCGATGGGGTTCTCGGCCGCGGTGCTGATGCTGCTCGCAGGGGTCGGGTTCCTGATCCAGGTGATGCGACGCAAGGGCGGCCGAAGCGATCCCCTCCAGCCGCGGCTCAAGCGCGCGGCGGCGCCCCTCGCGGCCCCCGCCGCGAGCGAGGGCGGGGCGGCGGCGGGCGACGAGAGCATCTTCCGCCCCGTCGAGAGGCGCACGTGGCTCTCCGCCCTCCGCAACCGCATCGAGTCGATCTATCCGCTCCTCGAGGCGCGGCAGGCGCTCCCCGCCGCGGTCATGGCGGGGGTCGCGGGCGCGGCCGCCGGCTGGGGAACCCTGTGGTTCCTCCGGGTGCCGGCCGACTGGTGGACGATGCCGGTGGTGGGGGTCGCGGGGGTGGGCGCGGCGTGGTACATGCTCCGCACCCTCCAGGCGCGCCAGGAGGCGGAGTTCGTCCGCCAGTTCCCCGAAATCGTGGACCATATCGTGCGCCTCGCGGGAGCGGGAGTGCCGGCCCTCGAGGCGCTCGCGGCGGTCGCCAACGACGCCCCGAAGCCGGTGGGGCCGGTGCTCGTCCAGGTCCGCGACGGGCTGCTCGCGGGGCTCGACACGGGCACCACCCTGCGCCAGGCCTGCGAGCGGGTGCGGATTGCGGAGTTCACCCTCTTCGCCGCCGTCATCCGCCTCCAGCGGCGGGCGGGGGGCGGGATCTCGACCGCCTTCCGGAACCTCGCGGAGACCCTGCGCGAGCGGCGCAAGACGGCGCTCAAGGCGAAGGCGTCCACCGCGCAGACCCGGCTCACCCTCCTCATCCTGGCCGTGATGCCGGCCATCGTGCTCGTCGGGCAGAAGTTCATCGCCCCGGAGTCGGTCGAGATCCTGTTCGGGACCGATCAGGGGGTGAGCCTGCTTCGCTGGGGGGTGGCCCTCATCGTCACCGGGATCCTCGTCGCGCGCGGGCTTGCCGCCCGTGCCACGCGCTAGGCGGCTGGCGGGCGGGCGGGCGAGTGGACGGCGGGCCGGGCGTGGCGGGCAAGGTACGAAGGACGCAGAGCCGGGAAAGGACCGAAGGGAGGAACCGATGATCTCGCAGTCCCTGCTCACCCTCGTCCTCGCGGGCCTCCTCGCGAGCGGCGCGCTCCTCGCGGTGCTCGGCCTCGTCGTCTACCGCGAGACGGAGCGCACGCGCGCCTTCGACCTGCGCCTCGCGGTGCCGCGCGGGCAGGCCCTCGCGGTCGCCCCGCGGGCCGCCGCGAGCACCGGGGGGGGCGGCGACCCCGAGGGGGTGCGGGCGCTCGGCCTCGCCGTCCTCAAGGCCCTCTCGGTGCTCGCCCCGGTGGGGGCGGGGGAGCGGGCGAAGCTCGCGGCCACCCTGCGCGGGGCGGGCTTCTCGCACCGCGACGCCATCTCCTACTTCCTCTCGGCCAAGATCGGCGCCGGGACCGTGTTCGGCGCGACGGCGGGCTTCTTCGCGGCGAGCTCCGAGCTCGTCGGCCAGTACGGGGTCCTCGTCGCGGTGGCGGCCTTCGCGGGCCTCGTCATCGGCGGGGTGGTGCCCGAGTACGGGGTGCGGGCGCTCGGCGCCCGGCGCCTGCGCGCAATGAGCGCCGCCCTCCCCGACGCCCTCGACCTCATGGTGATGGGCCTAGAGTCGGGCCTCACCTTCGAGCGCAGCCTCCTCACCGTGGCCGAGGAGCTCGCCGCCATCGAGCCGAGCCTCGCCGCCGAGTTCCGGCAGATCGAGGCGGAGCTCCGCCTCGGCGCGAACCGGCGGAGCGTCCTTCAGGAATTCCACGACCGAACGGAGGTCGAGGGGTTGAAAACCCTGGCGATGACCCTTATACAGAGCGAACGTTACGGCACGTCGCTCACCCAGTCCATGAAGAACATCGCGGCCGACGAGCGACTCCAGCGCGCCACCCGCGTCGCCACCCAGGCGGAGCGGTTGCCGGTGTTGATGACCCTGCCGATGCTCATGTTCGTGGTTCCGGGGACGATGCTCCTCGTCGCGGGCCCCGCCTTCCTCACCGCCATCAAGGCGCTCGGCTCCCTCGGAGGGGGATAGATGCACCGACCGCTTCTCATGCGACCCTTCGGACCCCGGCGCGCCCGCGCCGGGCGCCACCCGGCCCCGCGGAGCGCCCGGCCGGCGCGCTCCACCGCGACGCGCCCCCCGATCCGCACCGGTATCGGGCTCGGCCTGGTTCTGGGCCTCGGCCTCGGCCTCGGCCTCGCCGCCGCCTCCTTCGCGGGCGAGCCGCGCCTGAACGAGCCGATCCGCCCGCTCCCCGAGTCGGTCGACGTGAACCCGGAGAAGGCGGCCCTCGGCCGGATGCTGTTCCACGACACGCGCCTCTCCAAGGACGGCACCATCTCGTGCGCGAGCTGCCACGACCTTGCCAGCGGCGGCGACGACGGGCGCCGGGTCTCGACCGGCGTCGAAGGCGCGGAAGGCATGATCAACTCGCCTACCGTCTTCAACGCCTCGCTCAACTTCAAGCAGTTCTGGGACGGGCGGGCGAAGGACGTGGTGGAGCAGATCGACGGCCCGCTCCAGTCCCCGATCGAGATGGGGAGCCTGTGGCCGGAGACGGTCGCGAAGCTCTACGAGGACGACGAGTACCCGCAGCGCTTCCAGGCCCTCTACCCGGACGGGATCAACCGCCCGAACATCAAGGACGCGATCGGGGAGTTCGTGCGCTCGCTCGTCACCCCCAACAGCCGCTTCGACCAGTGGCTGAAGGGCGACGACTCGGCCCTCGACGAGCGCGAGAAGCACGGCTACGCCCTGTTCAAGAGCTACGGCTGCGTGTCCTGCCACCAGGGGGCGAACGTCGGCGGCAACATGTTCCAGGTCTTCGGGGTGCTCAACGAGTACTTCAAGCGGCGCGGGAACATCACCGAGGCGGACCTCGGGCGCTACAACGTGACCGGCAACATCGCCGACCGGCATTCCTTCAAGGTGCCGAGCCTGCGCATGGCCGCCCACACCGCTCCGTACCTTCACGACGGGACCGCCGAGACCCTGCGCGACGCGGTCGATGCGATGTTCGAGTTTCAACTGGGGCGCGAGGCGCCCGATGACGACAAGGATGCGATCGTCGCGTTCATCCGGACGCTGGCGGGCGAATCCGAGGAGCTATCACCATGAAATCCGGCACGGCCATTCTCGGAACCATCGTCACGGTCTTCCTGCTCTCCACCGCCGGAGCGCTCTACCTCGTTTCGAGCGGCAGCGGCGCGCCGCACTATCGGGGCGCGGTCAGCCTCGTGCGGCAGATCCAGCAGCTCTCCTCCGACTGGAGCGTCGAGATCGCGCGCGTGAAGTCCGACCCCTTCGCGGACTTCGACTCCCTCGCCGCCTACATCCCCCGCATGGCCCGGCTGAAGGACCGTCTGCGCGACACCACCCGGGAGATCGGCGACCTCCCGGATCGGCTCGCGAGCGACCTCAACGTCTACCGGAGCGCCATCGACGCGAAGGAGGAGCGCATCGAGCGCTTCAAGACCGGCTACGCGGTGGTGCGCAACTCCGTCCGCTACCTGCCTCTCGCGGCCAGCAACGTGGTCCAGCAGGCCGGCACGGCCGGGGACGATGCGCTCGCGCGGAGCGTCTCCAACCTCGTCCAGGACATGAACGCCTGGCTCGCGGCCCCCAACGATGCCGGGAAGGCTCGGCTCGGCGGCGAGCTCGAGCGGCTCCGCGAGGCGAGCGTGACGTATCCCCCCCCCCTCGCCAACGCCATCGCGAACCTCCTGAGCCATGCGGAGGTCCTGCTCGGCCGGCAGGGGCCGACCGAGGAGCTCTTTCGCGGGGCGACCTCCAACGAGATATCCGATCTGACGGAGCGCCTGGTCGGGAACCTCGAATTCGAGCTCGGGAGGAAGGAGACCCTCACCACCTACTACGAGGGCGGCATCCTGGGGGCGGTCGTTCTCCTCGCGTTGTTCTGGGTCGTGCTCGCGTTCCAGTCGCGGGTCCGGGCGAAGGTCGCCGCGCCGGCTCCGGCCCCGGCCGACCTCGCCGCGGCCCCCCCGCCGGTCCCGCTTTCGGTGCTGACCCCGCCGCCCGCCGAGGCGCCGGCTCCGGCCGCCGAACACCTGGCTCCGGCCGAGCCCCCGGCGCGGCGTCCGGCTCCCGAGCCGGCCGCGGTGGAGGTCGCCGACCCCGGGGAGGCGGGGGACGCGCGCGAGGCCGGAGGGGCGACCGAGGCGCTCGCCGAAGCCGCCCCCGCTCCCGCGGCTGCTCCCGCTCACGCCCCCAAT
>JAJECB010000471.1 GCA_022822245.1 Gammaproteobacteria bacterium | reverse complement strand
CGGGGACCAGGAACAGCACCTGGAACGTCGCCGCCGCGAGCCCGAACGCGAGGCTTGCGACGAGCGGCTTCATGACCTGGGCCTGGAGGCTCGTCTCCGTCAGCAGGGGCAGGATCCCCGCCACGGTGGTCAGCGACGTGAGCAGGATCGCCCGGAAACGCTGCCGGGCGGCCCGCCGCGCCGCGTCCGTGGCCGACTCCCCGCCTCGCCGGTGGAGCTTGATGAACGCGACCAGCACGATGGAGTTGTTCACCACCACCCCCGCGAGCGAGGCGAACCCCACCATGCTCGGCATGGAGAGCTCGAGCCCGAGGAGGAAGTGGCCCCAGACCACCCCGACGAGCCCGGCCGGGATCACCGCCATCACCAGGACCGGCTCGACGTAGTTCCGGAACTGGAAGCAGAGCAGCAGGAAGACCGCGGCGAGGCCGAGGAGGAAGTTCCGCTGCAGGGACGCCCCGGTGATCGCGGTCTCCTCGGCCTGGCCTTCGAGACCGACCGTGATCCCCGGATACCGGGCTTCGAGCTCCGGAAGAAACCGTGCGCGCGTCTCGGCCAGGATCTCGTCCGCATTGGCGACGTCCGTGTCCAGGTCGCCCTGGATGGTGACCGCGCGGCGCCCGTCGACCCGGTGCACGCGAGCGTAGCCGCGGCTCGACTCCACCGTCGCCACCGCGTCGAGGGGCACCTGGTCGCCGGCCGGTAGGGTCACCGTGAACTGGGCGAGGTCCGCGAGGCTGTCGCGATCGCGCCCGGAGAGCCGGACGTTGATCTCGTAGTCCTCCGGCCCGAGCTGGACCTCGGCCGCGTTCCGGCCATGGAACGCGGCCCGGAGCTGACCTGCCACCGCGGACGCGCTGAGGCCGAGGGCGAGCGCACCCTCGCGCAGGCGCAGCCGCGCCTCGCGCTTGCCGGGACGAAGATCGTCGGAGAGGTCCCGCATCCCCCGGTAGCCGCCGAGCCACGCGAGAAGATCGGTGGAGGCGGCCTTCAGCTCTCCGAGATCCTCACCGAGGAGCCGGATGTCGATGGGCCTCCCGCCGGGCCCGACCTGGGCCTCGGTGAACTTGAGCGCGATGACGTCGGGGATGTCGCCCACCGCGACCCGCCACCGATCGAGCACCTCGCTCAGCCTCGCGTTCCGGACCTCGGAGCGAAGCAGGTCGACGGTCACGGTGGCGACGTGGGCCCCCGATTCGTGGGCGTCGTCGTTGCGGTTGTACTGGACCCCGACGTTCCGGACGAGGCTCCGCCCCTCCGGTTGATCGGGCGCGTACTCCTCTCCCACCGCCCGCACCGCCGCGATCACGCGGTCCACCACCGCTTCGGTCCGCGCGAGCGGGGTCCCCTGGGGAAGGAGCAGCCTCGCCTCGAGGACGTTGCCCTCGATGTCCGGGAACGCCCGGAACTTGATCTTCCCCCCGGCGACCATGGAGAGGGACCCGAGGAGGAGGGCCAGCAGCAGCCCGACGGTCAGGTAGCGCTGGGCGACCGCCGCGTCGACGAGCCGCCCGACGAACCCCTCGGTGAAGCGGGCGAGACCCGCGTCGAACCGCGCCCGGAACCCCCCTCGCCCGCGACGCTCCCCGGCCCGCAACGCCCCCATCAGGTGATGGGGGAGGATGAGGAACGCCTCGACCAGGCTGAAGGCCAGGGTGAGGATGAGGATGACCGGCATGACCTTGAGGATCGACCCGATGTCGCCGCGCAGGAACGCGAGCGCCCCGAACACCGAGACGGTGGTGAAGAACGAGGCGAGCACTCCCGGGGCCACCTCCCTCGTGCCGGTGACGGCCGCGTCGAGGGGAGCGAGCCCGGCGTGGCGGTGGCGGGCGATGTTCTCCGCGATCACGATGGCGTCGTCCATCAGCAGGCCGACCGCGATCAGCAGCGCCACCATCGTGATCATGTCGAAGGAGTAGCCGAGCGCGGCCATGCCGGCGATGGTCCCCATGAACGCGACCGGAAGGCCCGCCGCGACCCAGAACGAGTAGCGAAGCCCGAAGAAGAGCCACATCACGAGGAACACGAGTCCGAGCCCCTGGATGCCGTTGCGCAGCAGCATGGTCAGCCGGTCCCGCACGATGGACGCCACGTCCCGGGTGATCTCGAAGGCCATGCCGGGGGGCGCCCGGGCGCGTTCCGCGTCGACATGGTCGCGCAGGGCGTCGATGACCTCGAGGATGTCGTCCCCCTTGCCCTTTTCCACCGCGAGGAAGGCGGCCCGCTGCCCGTTGAAGAAGGCCCGGTCTTCCTCGCGTTCGAAGCGATCGGTGATGGTGGCGATGTCCCCGAGCCGGATCGCGGCCCCGCTTCCCGACCCGACGACCACGAGGCCGTCGAAGTCCCGGGGCCGCCGGCGCTCGTCGTCGAAGCGGATGAGCACCGTGGATTCGCGCGTCTCGACGGTGCCGACGGGGAGCTTCAGGCTCTGCGCGGCCACCGCGTCGGCGAGGTCGCGAAGGCTCAAGCCGAACTGGCGCATGGTCGCCGCCGGCACCTCGATCCGGATCTGGTGCTGCGAGAACCCGCGTATGGTCACCTGGGCAACCCCGGGGATCGCGAGCAGGCCGTCCTTCATCCGTTCGGCGTAGGCCTTGAGACCCTCGGGGCGAAGGGGGCCCGCGACCGCGATGAACGCGACGAAGTCCGAGCGGCCGAGCTGGCGCACGACCGGCTCCTCGGCCCCCTCGGGGAAGTCCGTGATCGCATCGACCTGCGACTTCACGTCGTCGAGGAACTGAGCGAGGGCACGCCCTTCGCGCATGACCAGGGTGGCGATGGCGACGCCTTCGCGGGCTTCGCAACGGGTCTCGTCCCGGTTGTCGATTCCGTCCGCCGCCTCCTCGATCCGCTGGCAGACGGCCTCCTCGACGTCCGCCGCGGTCGCGCCCGGGAAGGGGACCCGGACCTCGACGGAGCGGGCGGGAATGTCCGGAAACGTCTCGCGCTTGACGGTCGGCGCGAACGCGAGACCGACCACGAGGAAGGCCACCATCATCAGGTTGGCGGCCGTCGGATGATCGGCGAAGAAGCGGAGCATGTGCGATGCGGACTCGTCCGAGGTGCCGGCTCAGCGTCGGATCACCGGACCGGGGTGTCCCCGACCGCCTCGGCGACGAGGGCCGCCTGCGCCTCCTCGTCGCCGACCGGGGCGAGGCGCATCCCGTCGGCGGCGAACGGAAGGTCGGAGACCACCACCCGTTCGCCGGCTTCGAGTCCCGAGGCGATGACCACGAAGTTGGTCTGGATGAAGTCCACCTCGACCTCGCGGATCCGGAGCCGGCCCTCGGAGTCGACGGTGCGGACCTCGCGGCCGTAAAGCGCCCCGCGCGGAATCACCACCGCGCCGGGGCGCGGCCGCCCCCGGACCTCGACCTCGACGTACATGTTCTTCACCAGTGGCGGACGCTCGCCGGGAAGCGCCTGCCGATAGGGGTCGTCGACCGCGACGATGACCCCGACGGTCCGGGTGCGGGGGTCCACCGTGTCGCTCATCCGGGCGAAGCGCGCCTGCCACTCGGTGTGACCGCGCCCGGTGCGAAGACGCACGATCGCGTCGAGGCCCGCCACCTCGCGAATGCGCGGCATGGTCGCCCCGGGATCGAGCGGAAGGTCCAGGTCCCGGGGGAGGAGGGTGAGCAGGGTTCCGACCGGGACCTGGGCGGTGACCTCGGCCACGTCGAGACTGTCCGCGACCACCAGGACCTTGCCCTGGGCCGCGAACTGGGCCTGTTCGACGTTGACCTCCGCGATCCGGCAATGGAAAGGAGCCACGATGGTGGTCCGTTCGAGGTTCCGCCGCGCCGTCTCCAACTGGGCCTTGAGCTGGTCCAGGGTCGCCTCGAGCACCGAGCGCTCGGCGGGGAGCAGGTTCATCGAGTTGCGGAGGCTCTGGACCGCCTGCTCCCCGACGAGCACCGCCCGCTCCTCCTGGTCCACCGCGGCCCGCGAGATGGTGCCCTGCTTCACGAGGCGCTGCTTGCGCTCGAGCTCCTTGCGGGCGAGGTCGATGCTCCGTTCCTCGATCGCGAGCGAGCGCCCCGTGTTCGACGCGCGCACGTCGAGGACCGCGAGCTGGGCCTCGGTCGAGCGGATGCCGGCCTCGATCTGGGCGACGGCGAGGCGGTAGTCGGTCGGGTCGATGCGCAGCAGCTCCGTACCGGCCCGGAGGACGGCCCCCTTCTCGAGCTCCGGATGGCGGTAGATGACGGTCCCGCTCACCTCGCCCACCGCCTCCCAGGTCCGTCCCGGGGTGGCCGAGCCGTAGCCGAGAGCGCGCGGCACCACGTCCACCGCCGGCGCGGTCACGACCCGGACCGGCGTCGTCCGTTCCTCGGGGGGCAGGCGCTGGGGACCCTCGCGGTTCTGGAGCGCGTACCCGACGACGCCCAGCCCCAGGGCGACCGGCACCACGAAGAGCAGCAGCCGCACCACTCGGCGAAGGAACTTCCTCATCGGACCTCCGTCCCACCTCGGGCCGCCCCGAGATGCCTCCCGGCGCCGCGGTCCGTCATGGGCCGCCGTCTCGGGACACGCTCGGGGCTTGGCGGAAGCCTCGCACCGGTCCCCAAGCGAGTCAACGGACTTTACTCGAATTCACGTTCGCGACAGGTGCGGGGATCGAGCGCCGCACCGTCGCCTCGCCGGGGTCAACGACCGCCGCCGCCGGGCGCGGGAGCCGGAGACGAAGGCAAGCAAGGGACGTGACCGCCGCGCGCGAATGGCGCTACACTCGGGAGGCTCGGCCATGCGCGCCTGGGCGAAGCCATGGGTATCTGGCTCGGCCGTGTGTACGCAACGTCGACTTTCCATCCTCCGGAGGATTTGAACCAATGAAGCACCCACGACTACTGAGAGGCGTCGTAGCGGCCGCGGTGGCCGGGGCGGTCTCCGTACCGGCGCTCGCCGACAACAACACCTTCAAGGCAGTGGTCCACGCGGACCTCAAGAACATCGACCCGATCTGGACGACGGCGTACATCAGCCGCAACCACGGCTACATGGTCTGGGACACCCTCTTCGCATCGGACGAGAAGTTCGAGGTCCATCCGCAGATGGCGGAATCCGGCACCGTGAGCGAGGACGGCAAGACCTACACCATCAAGCTTCGCGAAGGGCTCAAGTGGCACGACGGCAGCCCCGTCACTCCCGAGGACTGCATCGCGTCCATCCAGCGCTGGGGCAAGCGCGACGGCATGGGCCAGCAGATGATGGCCGTCGTCGAGTCGATGGAGGCCGTCGACGACCTCACCTTCACCATCAAGCTCAAGGAGACCTGGGGTCTCGTGTTCGCCGCCCTCGGGAAGATGAGCTCCAACGTGCCGTTCATGATGCCGAAGCGCCTCGCCGAGACCGACGCCTTCGAGCAGGTTCCGGACAGCGTCGGCTCCGGCCCGTACGTTTTCATGAAGGACGAATGGGTGCCGGGCAGCAAGGTGGTCTACACCAAGAACCAGGCCTACGTTCCGCGGGACGAGCCGCCGAGCGCAGCGGCCGGTGGAAAGCACGTCCACGTGGACCGGTTCGAGTGGC
Source organism: Gammaproteobacteria bacterium (assembly GCA_022822245.1). The sequence goes on along the minus strand of JAJECB010000471.1, from coordinate 7,088 downwards.
ACTACATCCCCGACCACCAGAGCGCGATGAACGCGATCATCAACGGCGAGGTGGACTACTGGGAGTCGGTACCCGCGGACCTCAGGGAGGTGCTGGAGGCTGCCGAGGACGTGAACGTGGTCGTTGCCGACGCCTTCGGCAGCCAGGGCTGGATGCGCATCAACCACCTCCACGCGCCGTTCGACAACCAGATCGCCCGGCAGGCGATTCAGTTGGTCGTCGACCAGGAGACCTACCTCCAGGCCATCGTGGGGACGCCGGACCTCTACAAGACCTGCCCCGCGATGTTCATGTGCGACACCCCCTTCGCGTCCGACACCGGCTCGGAGCGGGTGATGATGCAGGACTTCGACAAGGCGAAGGCGATGCTGGCGGAAGCGGGCTACAACGGGGAGACGATCATCCTCATGCACCCGACCGACATCGCCACCCTGAACGCGGCCACCCAGGTGACGGCGCAGTTGCTGCGCGAGGCCGGGATCAACCTCGAGGTGCAGGCGATGGACTGGTCGACCCTGACCTCCCGCCGGGCCGAGAAGAAGGCGCCGGAGGAAGGCGGCTGGCACATCTTCCACACCTCGTGGATCGCGCCCGACCTCATCAACCCGGTTGCGAACATCGGGGTATCGGGCGGCGGCGTCGAGAAGGCGTGGTTCGGCTGGCCGACCGACCCCGAGATCGAGGCGCTCCGGCAGGCGTTCGCGCGGGAGACGAACCCCGCGAAGCAGAAGCAGCTCGCCTCTCAGATCCAGCAGAAGGCGATGGACACGGTGACCTACATCCCCATCGGCCAGTACCTGCAGTTCAATGCGATTCGGGGCAACGTGACCGGCTTCCTTCCGTCGCCGGTAACGTTCTTCTGGAACCTGGCCAAGAGCTGATCCGGACCTGACCGGACGTTCGCGGCCGTCCCGGACGGGCGGCCGCGAACGTGCCGAAGGACGAAACCACCCCCCCGGGGGGCGCCCGCTCCCCGGGGGCCGATGCAGGCAGGAAGGAGCACCCGACAATGAGCGCCACCCCGGCTGTCGCCCTGGACGAGGCCGCGGAGGCCACGCGCCGGTCCGAGACCGCGGAGCACGTCACCGTCACCCCGCTTGGGCAAGCCCTCGGGGCGGAGATCGGCGGTCTCGACCTCGCCCGCCCATTCACCCCGGCGGAGCTCGAGGCGGTACGCACCGCGATTCAGGATCATCACCTCCTCTGCTTCCGCGACCAGCACCTCGCGAGCGACGAGCAGGTCGCGTTCTCGACGCAGCTAGGTCCCCTGGAGGTCTTCCCCGAGCAGGACAAGACCAAGGGCGAGAGCACCGTCTACAACGTTGCGAACGTGTCGCCGGAGGGCGAGCACCTGCCGGTCGACGACCACCGGGTGATCTATCAGAAGGTGAACGCGCGCTGGCACACGGACAGCTCGTATCGCTACATCCCTTCGTTCGTCTCGATCATGTACGCCATCCGGGTGCTCCCGGACGGAGCCAGCGGCGGCGAGACCGAGTTCTCCAACATGCTCGCCGCCTACGACGCCCTCCCGGACGAGCTGAAGGCCCGGATCGAGCCGCTCCACATGGTCCACTACTACGAGTTCGGGCGGCGCCTCTTTGCCGAGCTGCCTCCCGTCTCCCATCACGAGAAGGTGCACGTCCCGCCGACCTGCCACCCCCTCGTCCGCATCCACCCCGACCGGGGCTACCGCCGCTCGCTCTTCTTCACCACGAACGCGGGCAACGAGGTGAGCGGGATGACGATGGAGGACGGAGTGGCCCTGCACCGCCAGCTCGCGAGCCACGTGTCGCGGCCCGAGCTCTGCTACAAGCACCGCTGGCGGCCGAACGACCTCGTGCTCTGGGACAACCGGGTGCTCATGCACCGGGCCAAGGGCTACGACATGGCCCGCTACCCGCGGGTCTTCCGCCGCACCACGGTGGCGGGCTCCGAGCCGATCCTCGGCCCCTACTCCCAGGCCGTCGAGGGCAAGGTCCGCCCCCTCACCGCCGGCTGAGGGTCACGCAACCCACTCGACCCCTGACCTCCGGGGGGGCCGGCCGGCCGCATCGCTCGCGAGGTCTCGTCAGTCGGGGACTTGCGTGATGATTCCGTAGTGCTGCGGCTCGCGGTGGAGGGCGAGGTTGAAGATGTTCTTCTGGATCTCGCCGCACCGGTCGAGGTCGCAGTCCGCGACGACCACCTCGTCCTCGAGGGTCGTGCACATCGCCACGATCTCGCCGGTCGGGGCGATGATGCAGCTCTGCCCGATGAGGTCGCAGCCCTCCTCCCGGCCGGCTTTGGCGACCCCCACCACCCAGGTCCCGTTCTGGTAGGCGCCGGCCTGCATCGAGAGGTGGTTGTGGAAGTTCTGGAGGTGGTCGAGCTGGGGCGCACGCGGGTAGTGGACCGGGGTGTTGTAGCCGAGGAGCACGATCTCCACCCCCTTGAGGCCCATCACCCGGTACGTCTCCGGCCAGCGCCGGTCGTTGCAGATGCACATGCCGACCCGCCCGTCGTAGGCGTCGAAGACCGGAAACCCGAGGTCGCCCGGCTCGAAGTATGCCTTCTCGAGGTGCTGGAACGGCCAGTCCGGCTCGTGGTTGTCGTGCCCCGGGAGGTGCACCTTGCGGTACTTGCCGGCGATCCGGCCCGCCGGATCCACCAGGATCGACGTGTTGAAGCGCCGCTTCCGGTTCCCTTCGCGGACGATCTCGGCGTACCCGAGGTAGAAGCCCACCCCGAGCTCTCTCCCGAGCTCGAACAGGGGCCGGGCCGCCTCGTTCGGCATGTCGATCTCGTAGAAAGAGTCGAGCTCCGCCTCGTCCTCCATCCACCAGCGGGGGAAGAAGGTGGTGAGGGCGAGCTCGGGGAAGACGACGAGCCGGGCGCCCCGCGCGTGCGCCTCGCGCATCATCGCCATCATGCGCCCGACGGCGGACTCGCGCGGCTCGTCGCGGGCGATCGGCCCCATCTGGGCCGCGGCGACGCAAACGGTTCTGCTCATGGCTCTCTCCTCGACGGCCCCGGCGCGAAGGACGGCGTCAGGCAAGGCCGTGTCGCGCCGAGACTACTGGTGCAGGTGGCAGGCGACGTCGTGGCCGGGGGTGACGGTCTTCATCATGGGGACTTCCGTCCGGCACCGCGGCTCCACCACCGGGCAACGCGTGTGGAACGGGCAGCCGCCCGGCGGGTTGATGGGGCTCGGGATGTCGCCCTTGAGGATGATGCGCCGGCGCCTCGACTTCGGATCGGGGACCGGGGCGGCGGAAAGCAACGCCTGGGTGTACGGATGCAACGGCTCCTCGAAGAGCTTTCGCCGGTCCGTCAGCTCCACGATCTTGCCGAGGTACATGACCGCCACCCGGTGGCTGATGTGCTCGACCACCGCGAGGTCGTGGCTGATGAAGAGGAAGGCGAGGTTCGCGTCCTGCTGGAGGTCCATCAGCAGGTTCAGGACCTGCGCCTGAACCGACACGTCGAGGGCGGACACCGGCTCGTCGGCCACGATGAGGGCGGGCTCGAGGGCGAGGGCCCGAGCGACCCCGAGGCGCTGGCGCTGGCCGCCCGAGAACTCGTGGGGGTACTTCACCATCGACTCGCTGGTGAGGCCGACCCGTTCGAAGAGCGCGACGACCCGGTCCCGGATCTCGCCCGCCGGCACCCCCCCGTAGTTGCGGAGCGGCTCGGCCACGATGGTCGCCGCGGAGAGCCGCGGGTTGAGCGAAGCGTACGGGTCCTGGAACACCATCTGCATCTGCCGGCGGAGGGCCCGCAGCCGGGTCACCGGGGCGCGGGTCACGTCCTCGCCGTCCAGCACCACCTGCCCGGCCGTCGGGTCGATGAGCCGAAGGATGGACTTTCCGGCGGTGGACTTGCCGGAGCCGCTCTCGCCCACGAGCCCCAGGGTCTCACCCGCCCGGATGTCGAAGGAGATGCCGTCCACCGCGAACACCGACCCGACCCGCCGGCGGAGCAACCCGCCGTACACCGGGAAGTGCTTCTTGAGGTCGCGCACCTGAAGCACGGTCCGCGCGTCGTCCGCGGGGCCCTGCGCCGACCCGGGAACGCCTCCGGCGGGCATGCCGCCGGCACCGGTGGTCCCGTCGCCGCCCGGGAGCGCGCTCATGACTGCCCCCTCGCCACCACCGCCTCCCACTCCCAGCAGGCCGCGAGCCGGCCGGGCCGTTTCTCCTCGAGCGGCGGCGCCTCCCGGCCACACCGCTCGGTCGCGAACGGGCAGCGGGGGGCGAACGCGCACCCGACGATCTCCTCGCGAAGCGACGGCACCACGCCCGGGATCTCGTTCAGCCGCGTGCCCGCCCCTTCAAGGGTCGAGAGCTTCGGGATCGAGCCCATGAGGCCGAGGGTGTAGGGATGGAACGGCTGGTCGAAGAGGTCGTCCGCGCTCGCTTCCTCCACCTTGCGCCCCGCGTACATGACGACCACCCGCTGCGCGGTCTCCGCCACCACCCCGAGGTCGTGGGTGATGAAGACGATGGCGGCCCCGATCTTCTCCTTGAGCTGGAGCATGAGATCGAGGATCTGGGCCTGGATGGTGACGTCGAGGGCCGTGGTCGGCTCGTCGGCGATGAGGATCGACGGATCGCAGGCGAGGGCCATCGCGATCATCACCCGCTGGCGCATCCCCCCCGACATCTGGTGGGGATACTCGTCCGCCCGGCGCCGCGGCTCCGGGATCTGCACCAGGTCGAGCATCGCGACCGCCTCGGACTTCGCGGCCCGCTGCGAGAGATTCCGGTGCAGCTCGAGCGACTCGGCGATCTGGCGCCCGACCGTCATCACCGGGTTGAGCGAGGTCATCGGCTCCTGGAACACCATCGAGATCCGGTTGCCCCGGACGTCGCGCATCCGCTCCTCGCTCGCTTCGAGCAGCTCCTCGCCTTCGAACCGGATTGATCCCGCGATCTTCGCGGGCGGCGTCGGGAGGAGCCGGAGGACCGACATCGCGGTGACGCTCTTGCCGCACCCGGACTCCCCGACGATGGACAGGGTCTCGCCGGGGTCGACGTGCAGGGACAGCCGCTCCACCGCGCGCACCACCCCGTCACGGGTGAAGAAGCGGATACTGAGATCCTCGATCTCGAGGAGCGGGGAGGCGTTGGACTGGGTCATGTATCTACATCCGCCGGGCGATGCGAGGGTCGAGCGAGTCGCGGAGCCCGTCGCCCAGGATGTTGACGGCAAGGACCGCGACCGCGAGGAACACACCAGGGAAAAATATCATCCACGGGGCCACCTGCACATAGACCCGGCCCTCGGCCATGATGTTCCCCCAGCTCGGGATCTCGGGCGGGGTGCCCGCCCCGAGGAACGAGAGGATCGCCTCGATGACGATCGCCGACGCGCACACGTAGGTCGCCTGCACGATGAGGGGCGCCACCGTGTTGGGAAGGATGTGCATCCACAGGATCTTGGGGAGCCGGGTCCCCCCGGCGACGGCCGCCTCGACGTAGGGCTGCTCGCGGATGGAGAGGACGACGGACCGCACCAGGCGGACCACCCGGGGGATCTCCGGGACCGTGATCGCGATGATGACGTTGCCGACCCCCGCGCCGGTGAGCGAGATGAGGGCGATCGCGAGGAGCACGCCGGGAATCGCCATCACCCCGTCCATCACGCGCATCACCACCGTGTCGACCCAGCGCACGTACCCCGCGAGGAGCCCGATCGCGAGTCCGGCCGCGACGCTGACCGCGGCCACCGCAAGGCCGACGGTGAGCGAAATCCGCGTGCCGTAGATGACGCGCGCGTAGATGTCGCGGCCGAGGAAGTCGGCCCCGAACCAGAAGTCGCCGCTCGGGGGTTTCAGGCGATTGATGGGGTTGAGGCGCACCGGGTCCGGTGCGATGAGCGGCGCGATGACCGCGACGAGGGCGAGGAGGACGAGGATGATGGCTCCCGCGACGGCGGTCGGATAGCGCCGGCCGTAGTCCCGGAGCTTCGCCGCGAGATCGGTCCGACGCGCGTCGAAGGCCCCCTCCGGCGCGGCCGGCCCGCCGAAGCCGGGTGACGCGGGTTGGGGCGTTGCCGCCATCAGTAGCGGATCCTCGGGTCGAGGACCGTGTACGAGAGGTCGATGAGGAGGTTCACGATGACGTAGGCGGCGGAGAAGACGAGGATCACCCCCTGGATGACCGGGTAGTCCCGGCGCAGTACCGCATCGATGGTGAGGCGACCGAGACCGGGGATGTTGAACACGCTCTCGGTCACCACCACCCCGCCGATGAGGAGCGCGATTCCGATCCCGATGATCGTCACGATGGGGACCGACGCGTTGCGCAGGGCGTGGCGGATGAGGACCGTCCGGTTGTCGACCCCCTTCGCCCGGGCGGTCCGGATGTAGTCCTCCTGCAGGGTCTCGAGCATGCTCGCCCGGGTGATCCGGGCCATCAGGGCCACGTAGATGACCCCGAGGGCGACCGTCGGCAGGGTGATCGAGTGCAGGAACGGCCCGAAGCCGTCGAAGATCGACTTGTAGCCCTGCACCGGGAACCAGCCGAGCTTGAGCGAGAACACCCACATGAACGCGTAGGCGATCACGAACACGGGCACCGAGAAGCCGAGCACCGCGAAGATCATGATGAGCCGGTCCGTCCAGGTCCCCGCCTTCCACGCGGCGAGGACCCCCATCGGGATGGCGATGACGACGGAGAAGACGAGGGTGGCGGCGGCGAGGGCGAAGGTCGGCTCGAGGCGCTGGCCGATGAGATGCGACACCGGCAGGTCGGAGAAGATCGAGACGCCGAGATCCCCCGAGAGGATCGACCCGACCCAGGTGAGGAACTGGACGTGGACGGGGCGGTCGAGGCCGAGCTGCGCCCGGATGCGGGCGATGTCCTCCGGCCGGGCGTAGTCGCCGGCGATGACCGCGGCGGGGTCCCCGGGGGTGAGGTGCAGCAGCATGAACACCGCGACCCCGACCACCCCCATGACCGGGATCGTGGCGAGGATCCGATGGACGATGTATGCGTACACGCGGCAGACCCGGAGAAGAACCGCGGCCGGGGGGGGGGGGGGGGGGGGGGGCCCCCCCCCCCCCCCCCGGGGGGGGGGGGCGGGCGCCCGGCAGGGGTGGGGGA
>JAJECB010000473.1 GCA_022822245.1 Gammaproteobacteria bacterium | reverse complement strand
CCTGGCCGGCGCCGCTCCGCCTCGAGGGGCCCGACCCCGCTCCCGGCGCCGCCGGGGCCGCGGAGACGCGCGAAGAGGGTTCGACGTGTCCTCGCGGGGGAGCGTCCTCCGCGTCCGTTCCGGACCGCCGCGATCTCGTCGGGAAGTGCGAGGCGGCCGCCCGTCTCCTCAACCGCGCCGAGCGCCCCTATGTCCTTGCCGGACATGGGGTCACTCTCGCCGGGGCGGAGGCGGAGCTTCGCGAAGTGGCGGAGCGCGGACGCTTCCCGGTCGGCCTCACCCTCCTCGGCCTCTCCGCCCTGCCTTCGCACCACCCGCTCAACGTCGGGCTCCTCGGCATGCACGGCAACTACGGCGCCAACGTGCTCACCAACGAGGCGGACGTGATCCTCGCGGTCGGCATGCGCTTCGACGACCGGGTGACCGGGAACCTCGACACCTACGCCCGCGACGCGCGGATCGTCCACATCGACATCGACGCTTCCGAGATCGGCAAGGCGGTCCCCGCCGAAGTTCCGATCAACGCCGATGCACGCGCGGCCCTCGCCGCTCTCGCCTCCCGGATCCGTCCTCCCGCCGGGGACGGCGGCGCCCGGGCCGCCTGGCTCGAGCGTTTCCGGGAACACGACGCGCTCGAGCGCGAGGCGGTGATTGACGCCGAGCTGGGCGGAACCGCGCCCGAGATCCGGATGGGCGAGGCGGTGCACGCCCTCGGCGGGGCGAGCCGCGGCGAGGCGGTCATCGTGAGCGACGTCGGGCAGCACCAGATGCACGCGGCCCGCTACTACCCCTTCGCCCGCCCGCGCAGCCACATCACCTCCGGCGGGCTCGGCACGATGGGCTTCGCGCTTCCGGCCGCGATCGGGGCGAAGCTCGGCGCGCCGGAGCGCGAGGTCGTCGCGGTCATCGGCGACGGGGGGTTCCAGATGACCCTCCAGGAGCTCGGCACGGTCATGCAGGAGCGGCTCCCCGTCAAGGTCCTCATCCTCGACAACGCCTATCTCGGCATGGTCCGGCAATGGCAGTCGCTCTTCTTCGGCGGGCGCTACTCCGAGGTCGGGCTCGCGAACCCCGACTTCGTGCGCATCGCCGAGGCGTACGGGATCGCGGCCGAGCGCGTTTCGGACCGGGCGGACCTCGCGGGGGCGATCGACCGCCTGCTCGCGGCGGACGAGCCCCGGCTCCTTGCGGTCGCGGTCGGCCGGGAGGATGACGTCTTCCCCATGATCCCGGCCGGCGCCGGCATCGCCGACATGCGGCTCTCGTGAACGACCCGCCACCCCGACCGTACGGAACGACACGGAAACCGACCATGGAACTGCTGCACACCTTCCACATCCGGGCCTGGCATTCGCCCTCGGCGACCGCCCGCATCCTCCTCGTGCTCTCGCGCCGGCGCCTGCGGGCGGAGGCGCTCCACGTCGCGGTCGCCGACGACCCCGGGTTCGACGACATCGAGGTGCGGGTGCGGACCGGCGATGCGGCCGCGGAGCGGCTCCGGCACCAGTTCGCGCGGGTGGTCGAGGTGGTCGCGGTGCGGCACACCGAGGGACTGCCCGCGGACCGGGCGCCGGGCCCTCCGCTCGACCTGCCCTTCGCGGCCGGGGACTGAGCCCCCGGCGGTCGGGAGGCCCGCCGCGGCGGCGCCCCGTCCGGCCCGGCGCGGTTCCGTTCCGGATGCGCGATAGAATGGCGGCCCCTTTCAACCGAGCAGCGCCATGACCATCTCCCGCATCGACATCGGACCGCGCATGAGCCAGGCCGTCGTGCACGGCGACACCGTGTACCTCGCCGGGATCGTCGCCCACGACGCGCCGGGCGCGTCCATCGCGGACCAGACCCGGGCCATCCTCGCCCGCATCGACGACCTCCTCGCCCAGGCCGGCACCGACAAGTCGAAGCTCCTCACCGCGACCCTCTGGATCACCGACATGCGTTACTTCGCGGAGATGAACTCGGTCTGGGACGCGTGGATCGACCCCGCGAACCCCCCGTGCCGGGCCTGCGTCGAAGCGGGGCTCGCCGCGACCGACTTCAACGTCGAGATCATGGTCGCCGCGGCCCGCTGATCCTCTCCGGCGCGGAGCGCGGCCGGGCGGACCCGGAGCGATCGCGTGGCGAAGACCCTCTTCGACCGCATCTGGGACGCCCACGTTGTCGCGGAGACGCCGGGCGGGACCCTCCTCTACATCGACCGTCACCTCGGCCACGACGGCTCGTCGAGGGCGCTTCGCATGCTCGCGGAGCGGGGGCTCCCCATCCGGCGCCCCGACAAGACCCTGATCGTGCTGGACCACGTGGTGCCCACGGTCAACCAGGCGGCCCCCGTCCTCGAGCCCCGCATGCGCGAGATGCTGGACACGGTGCGGGCGGAGGCGGCCCGCTACCGGATCGGGAACTTCTTCGACCTCACCGACCCCCGCAACGGGATCTCGCACGTCGCGGGACCCGAGCAGGGGTTCGCCCTTCCCGGCACGACCCTCGTCTGCGGCGACTCCCATACCTCGACGCACGGCGCCTTCGGAGCCCTCGCGTTCGGGATCGGCGCCTCGGAGGTCGAGCACGTCCTCGCAACCCAAGCCCTCCTCCAGCGCCGGCCGGGCACCATGCTCGTCGAGCTCGCGGGCCGGAGGCCGGCCGGGGTCCACGCGAAGGATGTCGTCCTCGCTCTCATCGGACGGATCGGAATCGGAGGCGGGACCGGCTGCGTCATCGAGTACGCGGGCGAGGCCGTCCGCGAGATGAGCATGGAAGAGCGGATGACGGTCTGCAACATGACCATCGAGGCGGGCGCGCGGGCGGGGATGATGGCCCCCGACGAGACCACGTACGAGTACCTCGCGGGGAGGCCCCTCGCCCCCGCCGGGGTCGACCGGGAGGCGGCCCTCGCGTACTGGCGCACCCTCCCCTCCGACCCGGACGCGCGCTTCGACCTGCGGGTCTCGATGCGGGTGGACGACCTCGCCCCCCAGATCACCTGGGGCACCAACCCGTCCATGGTCGCCGGCGTCGACGGGGCGGTGCCGAAGTCGGCGGACGCCGCGGACGGCAACGAAGCGGCGGCGTGGTCGCGCGCCTTCGAGTACATGGACCTCGCGCCCGGCACCCGGATGGAAGACGTCCGCCCGGACCGGGTGTTCATCGGGTCGTGCACCAACAGCCGGCTCTCGGACCTCCGGGTCGCGGCCGGCTACGTCAAGGGAAGGCACGTCGCGGACGGGGTGCACGCCATGGTGGTGCCGGGGAGCGGGCTCGTGAAGCGCGAAGCGGAGGCCGAGGGCCTCGACCGGATCTTCCGCGAGGCGGGGTTCGAGTGGCGCGAGCCCGGGTGCTCGATGTGCGTGGGGATGAACAACGACCTCCTCTCCCCCGGCGAGCGGTGCGCCTCCACCAGCAACCGGAACTTCGAGGGCCGCCAGGGACGGGGCGGCCGCA
>JAJECB010000097.1 GCA_022822245.1 Gammaproteobacteria bacterium | reverse complement strand
ACGCCTCCCGCGCCTCGTCGGCGAGGCGAACGCGCTCGACATCGTCATGACCGGGCGCATGGTGAGGGCGGAGGAAGGGCTCTCGATGGGGCTCGTCAACCGCATCGTCGAGGGCGACCCGATCGAGTCGGGCCTCGCGTTCGCGGGGGAGATGACCTCGTACTCGCTTCCCGTGCTGAGGCTCGCGCGCGACGCGGTCATGCGCGCCCTCGACCTCCCCGTCCGCGAGGGGCTCGAGGTGGAGGCGGACATCGGCGCGCTCTCGTACCAGACCGCCGACGCGGCGGAGGGAATGGGCGCGTTCATCGAGAAGCGGGCGGCCGCGTTCCGCGATGCCTGACCGGTCGCCGAAGCGCGGCGCGGTCATCGTCACCGGGGCGAGCCGCGGGATCGGGGCCGCGGTCGCGGTCGAGCTCGAGGCGCGCGGGTTCGGGGTGTGGTCGCTCTCGCGGAGCGGCGAAGCCCCGGCGGGGCGAGCCCTTCGCTGCGACGTGACCGACGAGCAAGCGCTCCGCGATGCGTTCGCAGCCATCGCCTCCGAAGGGCCGATCGACGCCCTCGTCAGCAACGCCGGGGTCCACGCATCCGCCCCCAGCCGCAAGCTCGCGACCGCCGAGTACGAGCGGGTCATGGCCCTCAACGCGACCGCGGTGATGACCGGCGCGCGTGAGATCCACCCCCACCTCGTCCGCGCGGGGGGCGGAACGATCATCAACATGGGCTCGTTCTTCGACCGGATGGCGGTCCCCTACAACCTCGCCTACTGCGCCTCGAAGGCGGCGGTCGGAGCGATGACCCGCTGCCTCGCGGCGGAGTGGGCGACGGACCGGATCCGGGTCATCAACGTCGCCCCCGGCTACGTCGAGACCGCCCTCAACCGCGACTTCCTCGCCCGCGAGGACATGCGCCGCTACATGGAGTCGCGGGTTCCCCTCAAGCGCGCCGGCCGACCCGAGGAGGTGGCGCGGCTCGTCGCCGCCCTCCTCTCGGAGGACATCCCGTACCTCACCGGCGAGACCATCTACGTCGACGCATCGCACGCGATCGCCCACTGACGGGAGTGGGCATGCGGCCCCGCGGCCGACCACCGCCCCTGGCGGCGCGCGGTCCGAGCGGCCCGGCGGACACGCCTCCGGCGGGGAGGAGGCGGCAGACGGACGGAAACCCCGCCTCCGTGTTGCAAGCCCCTCCGGTTCGGTGCATAAGGTACCCACCCCCGGGCCGCTCGGCCCGGCTCCATCACCAGCGAGGAGATCACCATGAGCTCGGTCTACCTGTTCTCGGTCACCCCGGAGACGCCGCCCGTCGAGACCATCGAATCGGCCGACGAGGTATCGCTCGTCGTCCGCGGCGCGTTCGCGGACGTCGAGGACATCCGCACCGTCCCGACACCGTTCACCCCCGCCTGCGACGGACATCCGCTCGCCCCCGTCTCCGGGCCGATTCACGTCAACGGGGCGGAGCCCGGGGACGCGGTCCTCATCGACATCCTCAAGATGGACGTCCACGAGGACGGGATGACCGCGATCCTCCGCGACTTCGGGGTCCTCAGGCACGAGTTCGGGGATCCGAAGCTCCTCCAGTGCCCGGTGCGCGACGGGAAAGCGTGGTTCGCCGACCGGGTCCCGCTGCCCCTCAACCCGAACCTCGGCACCGTCTCGACGATGCCGCCGGAAGGCTACAAGCCGTCCTACGCGGGTGAGTACGGCGGCGACTTCGACCAGAAGGACGCCGGCGTCGGAAGCCGCATCCACCTCCCGGTCATGGTGCCGGGCGCGATGGTGTTCTTCGCCGATCCGCACGCCGCGATCAGCGACGGAATCATCACCGGAACGGGCGTCGAGTGCACCTCGACGGTTACCGCGCGGATCACCCTGGTGAAGAACCATCCGGTGGTGCACCCGATCATCGAGTACGAGGACTCGATCCAGTTCGTGGGCACCGGGCCCTCGGTCGAGGCGGCGACCGAGGCGGCGGCGGAGCACGCGGTCGGCTACGTGACGGCGGGCACCGACCTCGACCGCGAGGAGGCGTACATGCTGCTCAGCATCATCGGGGAGCTTCGGATCGGAACCTCGCCGCGTCCGATCATGGCCGCGCGGCTCATCGTCCCCCGCGAGACGCTGGAGCGCACCGGCTGGAGCGGACCGGTCGCGGCCTGACCCGCACCTAAGCGCACCGGCGCCCGGGGTTCGGCTCGTCCAGGGTGCCTTCGCCGCCGGAGCCGGCGACCGGGGGCGGCGCTCAGACCTGCTTCGCGAGGAACGTCCGGACGAGGGCGTTGAAGCGCTCGGGGTGCTCCAGGCTCGCGAGGTGGCGGGCGGGGGTGAGCCACTCGAGCGACGCGTTCGGGATGAGGCGGGCCATCTTCTCCGTCACCTCGCGCGGGGCGCCCGGATCCTCGGGGGTGCCGATGACGAGGGTCGGGGCGGCGATCCGCGGCAGGCGCGGGGTGGTGTGGAGGTGGCACATCGCCTCGACGGCGGCGGCGAAGCTCGCGGGCGGGAACCGCCGGATCGCGTCCGCCATGTAGCGATACCCTGGAGGCTGCTCCACCACCGCCTCGTCGCTGAACCAGCGGGCCATCAGCGCGGCGTGCAGGGGCTCGATCCCCTCCTCGACGACCTGCTGCGCCCGCGCCCGCCACAGCGCGACCTGGTCCTCGCCGTACTCGCAGGTGGTGTTGACGAGGAGGAGGGAGGCGACGCGCTCGGGGTAGTCGAGCGCGAACGTCTGCGCGATCTGCCCGCCGAGCGACACCCCGCAGAAGTGCACCCGCCCGATGCCGAGCGCATCCTGGAGCCCCGCCACGTCGGCGGCCAGCATTTCCAGGCGGTACGGCCCGGGCGGCGCATCGCTCCCGCCGTGGCCCCGGGTGTCGTAGCGCAGCACCCGGAAGCCCTCGAAGGCGGCGAGGTGCCGGTCCCAGTAGTGGAGGTCGCTCCCGAAGCAGTGGTTGAGGCAGGCGACCGGCGCCCCCTCCGGCCCGGTGAGCTCACAGGCCATGCGGATCTCACCCGCATCGATCCGCCGAATCGCCATCGCGTCTCCACCCTTCTCGCTCATCGACCAACGCACGAGCCATCTCCGGCCGTTCCCAGCGGCAGGGCCCGGGTCCCGAACGCGCCGCACCATCCTTGCCCGCACCATTTGACCGATATCCTGCCGCGGACGCCAATCCGTTGCTACGTCTTCACCGAATTCGTCGCCGTAGCGAGCCGTACTCCCGCGACCTGCTTCGGCGACCGCTCCCTCGGTGTCTCCGGAGCCGTACGAGCGACCCACGCGACACGCACCGGTCTTCGCACCTTCGCGGCGCCCTCGCGGCGAAGATGGATGGGCATTGCGGTGGGAGGGGCGACGAGGTGGCGATTCGGTCCGCATTCCAAACTGGATTCTTGAAAATTCGGATATCAATTCCGAATTTTCAAGCTATACTGTGGCAATGCTCCCGCGCCCCGATTACCTGCATCGGATCGAGACCGCGACCGGCCGCTCGCCGGTCACCGCGTTGCTCGGACCGCGCCAGTGCGGCAAGACAACGCTCGCCCGGCAGTTCGCCGCGACTCGCGAATCGACCAGATTCGACCTCGAGTCGGAGCCGGACGTGCGCCGGCTTGCCAATCCCGAGTTGGCGCTCTCGAGTCTCGAGGGGCTCGTGGTGCTCGACGAGATCCAGCGCATGCCGCAGCTTTTCAGCGCACTCCGGGTCCTCGCGGATCGCACCGAAGCCCCGGCGCGCTTCCTCGTCCTTGGCAGCGCGTCGCCCGAGCTCATCCGCGGCGTCTCCGAGTCTCTCGCCGGCCGGGTCGAGTTCATCGAGATATCCGGGTTCGACCTCGCCGAGATTGGTGCCGATTCATGGCGAACGCTCTGGCTCCGCGGCGGACTGCCGCGCGCGTACCTGGCTGAATCGGACGACGACAGCATGGCTTGGCGCGAGGGATTCGTCCGCACGTTCCTGGAACGGGACATCCCGCAGCTCGGCATCACGATCCCGGCCGCCGCAATGCGGCGATTCTGGACCATGCTTGCTCACTGGCACGGCCAGACCTGGAACGCATCCGAGCTCGGACGAGCCATGTCCTTGTCGGACAAGACCGTGCGGAGCTACCTCGACCTGCTGGGGGGCACGTACATGGTCCGGCAACTGCAACCCTGGTTCGAGAACGTGGCGAAACGCCAAGTGAAAGCGCCCAAGATCTACCTCCGCGATGCGGGCCTGCTGCACGCACTACTGGACGTGCACGACGACAGTGCGCTCCTGGCCCATCCCCGTGTCGGCGCTTCCTGGGAGGGGTTCGTCATCGAGCAGGTCCTGCGGGCGGTGCGCCCGTCCAGCGCATGGTATTGGGCCGCCCACGGCGGTGGCGAGCTCGATCTCCTGGCCTTCGACAAGGGCCGGCGCATCGGATTCGAGGTGAAATTCAATGAAGCTCCCGACGTGACCAGGTCCATGCACGAAGTCGTGCGCCTGCTGTCCCTGGATCACCTGTTCGTCGTCTGCCCCACCCGCGACGCCTATCCCGTGGACGCGCGCATCACCGTGCTGCCGGCAAGGGAGGTACCGCGCCTTGCGGAGCGGCTTGACGCCGTGTAGCGGTTTGTGACGGCAGTCCCGCCCGGGAAGATCGAGAACGTCCGGCAACGAATGGAGTCCCTCCGGGCGGCTCGGGACCGGTCCGCGGGTCACGGACCCGCCAGACCGTAGCAGGCCGAGACTCGGGCCGGCCGCCGCCGCACCGCGCCCATCACTCGGCGGGGAGGACGAAGGCGTCCTCGACCTCCCAGCGCGCCCACATGCGCGCGCCGACATCGAGGGCGAGGGTATCGAGCTCGCGCTGCTGCTTCTGCACCCGGAACGCCTCGCCGTTCCCGGCCTCGAGGTGGAGGGTCACCACGCTCCCCACGAACTCTTCGCTGATGAGGGTGAGGGCGAGCTCGTTCCCCTCCCCGACCGGCGCGCTCGAGAGGGTCGCCCGGTCCGCGCTCACCACGAAGGTGCACCGGTCGCCGGGTACCGCCCCGCGCGCGGGGTTCACGGGGGCGGCGAAGACCCCGAGCGGGGTCTCGATGACGAGGCGCCCCGCCGATACCTCCCGGACCGTCCCGGAAAGGAGGTTGTTGGTGCCGACGAACTCGGCGACGAAGCGGTTCGCGGGATGGCGGTAGACGGTCTGGGGAGCGCCCACCTGCTCGATCACTCCCCGGCTCATGATGACCACCCGGTCGGCCATCGCGAACGCCTCCGACTGGCTGTGGGTGACGTAGACGAAGGTGATCCCGAGCTCGCGCTGAAGGCGCGCGAGCACCCCCTGCATCCGCACGATGAGGTTGGCGTCGAGGGCGCTCATCGGCTCGTCGAGGAGCAGGATCTCGGGCTCGGTCACGAGGGCGCGGGCAAGGGCGACGCGCTGGCGCTGGCCGCCCGAGAGCCGGGCCACGTCGCGCTCCGCGAACTCCGCGATGTCGAGACGCTCCAGCCACTCGATCGCCTTCGCTCTCCGCGCGCCGGCGCCCATGCCCCGCATCCTGAGGCCGAACTCCACGTTCCGGCGCACGCTCAGGAACGGAAAGAGGGCAAGCGTCTGCCACACCATCGGGGTATCGCGCTCGAAGGCGCTCACCTCGTTCATCCGCCGCCCGGAGAGCCGTACCTCCCCTTCGCTCGGCGTCTCGAGCCCCGCGAGCATGCGAAGCGTCGTGGTCTTCCCGCAGCCGCTCGAGCCCATGATGGCGAGGAACTCGCCCTTGTGAATCTCGAGGGTCATGCGCTCGACGGCCACCGTATCGCCGAAGCGCTTGACCACGTTGTCGAAGACCACGATGGGATCGGGGAGGGGCTCGGGGAGGGGCTCAGGCACGGCGGGGCTCCCGGGTCATCACCAGGACCTGGGCGATCACCACCAGGGTCATCGAGGTGACGAACACGAAGGTGCCGATCGCGTTGATCTGTGGGTCGACGTTGCCCTGCAGGATCTCGAGGATCATGACCGGCA
>JAJECB010000101.1 GCA_022822245.1 Gammaproteobacteria bacterium | reverse complement strand
AGCCGGTCGCCGACCTCGTCGCCGGGGAGAGCCGGCTCAAGGGGATCGAGATCGAGGGCGACCTCGTGGCCCTCGGCATCGACGAGATCCCGGTGCTGCTCCTCGCCGCCGCCCGCGCCGAGGGCGTCACCGTGGTGAGCGGCGCCGCGGAGCTCCGGGTCAAGGAGAGCGACCGGCTCGCGGCGATGGAGGAGGGGCTTCGCCGTCTCGGAGTCCCGGTGGAGGCGCGTCCCGACGGCCTTGTCGTGCATGGAAGCGGGGAGCCGTTCCGGGCCGCGCGCGTCGCGAGCCACGGGGATCACCGCATCGCGATGACCTTCGCGCTCGCGGCCCTCGCGGCGGACGGCCCGATCGAGATCGAGGACTGCGAGAACGTCGCGACCTCGTTTCCGGGGTTCACGACCGAGGCCCGGGCGGCAGGGGTCGAGGTCGAGGAGCGCGGATGACGGTCCCCGTGATCTGCATCGACGGCCCCAATGCCTCCGGCAAGGGTGCGGTCAGCCGGGCCGTCGCCGAACGTCTCGACTGGCACCGGCTGGACAGCGGCGTGCTCTACCGGGGGCTCGGCCTCGCCGCGGCCCGCCGCTCCCTCGCGCCGACCGACTCCGCGCGCCTCGCGCGGCTTGCCGCCGATCTCGACCTCGAGCTCCGCGGCGACCGCGTCCTGCTCGACGGGCGGGACGTGACCCGGGAGGTGGGCACCGAGGAGGCGGGCACCGGGGCATCGCGGGTCGCGGCGCTCGCGCCGGTGCGGGTCGCCCTGCTCGAACGCCAGCGCGGGTTTCGGCGTCCCCCGGGGCTGGTCGCCGACGGACGGGACATGGGGACGGTCGTATTCCCCGACGCGACGTGGAAGGTGTTTCTGACCGCGAGCCCCGAGGTGCGGGCCCGGCGGCGATATAACCAGTTGAGAGATCAAGGAATGGATGTTAGCCTCGCTGGCCTTTTCGAGGCGATCCGGGAGCGCGACGAGCGCGACCGGACACGAGAGGCGGCGCCATTGCGGGCCGCGGAAGGGGCGTTCTGTCTCGATACCACTCATCTCGGGGTGGAGGAGACGCTCGAACGCGTAATGGAACACGTCCGGACGACCGGCCGGCCAACGCCGCCCGCGAGTCCGGGAGGACCGGGCGGCGGCAGCCCCCGACGAACACCTAGTGGGGACACATGAGCGGATCGGAAGAGAGTTTTGCCGAGATGTTGGAAGAGAGCCTGGCCGGGCAGCAGATGCGGCCGGGCTCGCTACTGACCGGCCGGGTCGTGGATATCAGTCCCGATGTCGTGATGGTGAGCGCGGGCCTGAAGTCGGATTCCGCCATCCCCGCCAGCCAGTTCCGGGACGAGACGGGCACGTTGACGGTCGCGGTCGGCGACGAGGTGGAAGTCGCCCTCGACGCGGTGGAGGACGGCTTCGGCGAGACGCGTCTCTCCCGCGAGAAGGCGAAACGGGCCCAGGCGTGGCGCCGCCTTGAGAACGCCTTCGAGGGGAGCGACAACGTGAGCGGGGTCATCAGCGGCAAGGTCAAGGGCGGATTCACGGTCGACATCGACGACATCCGCGCCTTCCTGCCCGGCTCCCTGGTCGATGTCCGGCCGGTGCGCGACACCTCCTACCTCGAAGGCAAGCCGCTCGAGTTCAAGGTCATCAAGCTCGACCCGCGGCGCAACAACGTCGTGGTGTCGCGCCGGGCGGTGGTCGAGATCGAGAATTCCGCGGAACGCGAGGCGCTGCTCGAACGGCTCGACGAGGGCGCGGTCATGAACGGGGTGGTGAAGAACCTCACCGACTATGGCGCGTTCGTCGACCTCGGCGGAATCGACGGTCTGCTCCACATCACCGACATGGCCTGGCGCCGGGTTCGCCACCCGACCGAGGTGGTCAACGTCGGCGACGAGATCGAGGTCAAGGTTCTCAAGTACGACCGGGAGCGCAACCGCGTATCGCTCGGGCTGAAGCAGCTTGGCGAGGATCCCTGGGTGAGCATCGCCCAGCGCTACCCGGAGGGAAGCCGGATCGCGGGGCGGGTGACCAACATTGCGGACTTCGGGGCCTTCGTCGAGATCGAGGAGGGCGTCGAGGGCCTCGTGCACGTATCGGAAATGGACTGGACCAACCGCAACATCCATCCCTCGCGGGTGGTCCAGATCGGGGACGAGACGCAGGTGATGATCCTCGACGTCGACGAGGAGCGCCGGCGCATCTCGCTCGGCATCAAGCAGTGCATGCCGAACCCGTGGGAGGAGTTCTCGCTCACCCATGCCAAGGGAGACCGGGTCGCCGGCCGCATCAAGTCGATCACCGACTTCGGGATGTTCGTCGGGCTCGAGGGAGGGATCGACGGCCTGGTCCACGTGTCCGATCTCTCGTGGAACGAGGACGGGGAGACGCTGCTCCGCAACCACCGCAAGGGCGAGGAGATCGAAACCGTGGTGCTCGCCGTCGACGCCGAGCGCGAGCGCATCTCGCTCGGCATCAAGCAGCTTGACCGCGACCCGTTCTCGTCCTGGCTCAACGAGCACCCGCGGGGTTCCGTGCTGACCGCGACGGTGGCCGAGGTCGAGCCGCGGGGGGCGCGGGTCGACCTCGCCGAAGGGGTCGAGGGCTACATTCGTGCGAGCGAGATCTCTCGCGAACGGGTGGACGATGCACGCACCGTCCTGCGCGCCGGGGAGACGGTGGAGGTCAAGGTCATCGCGGTCGACCGCCGCCGCCGGGGGGTCTCGCTTTCCATCCGGGAACGCGAGAGCGACGAGGAGGCGACCGCGATGGAGCAGTACGCCGCCAACGTCGACGATGCCCCGGCTACCATAGGGGACCTCGTCAAGGAGCAGATGGATCGCAGCTAGCGTTCCGACACGGTGACGGCCGCGGCCGAAGGACGGTCCGCCGAGAATCCCGAGCGATCTCGGCCGACCGTCCCGAGCGGCCCCGATCACCGTGTCGGTGCACCGGTGCCATGTTGGGGAGCTTGCCGTGACAAAGTCGGAACTCATCGATCGTCTCGCCGCCAAGCTGGCGCATCTCACCCATCGCGACGTCGAGCTG
>JAJECB010000246.1 GCA_022822245.1 Gammaproteobacteria bacterium | reverse complement strand
TGATGGTGTCGAGCTTGGCGTACGCCCGGTCCACGCCCTCCGGCGTCGAGAGCATGTCGTAGACGTCCTCGAGCGCGACCCCGTCCGCGAGGAGGGCCCACTCGATGTTGGCGAGGGGCTTCTTCTCGAGCGAGCGCTTGCCGGGGATCTTCTCGAGGTCGAACACGTCGGCGATCGAGGTCGGCGCGGTCTTCACGAGATCCGTCCGGTAGCCGAACGTCGTCGAGTAGACGATTTGCGGGATGAAGCACTCGCTCACGATCATGTCGCCGAAGTCCTCGGTGGCCGAGGTCCCGTCCGGCGCGGCGGCAAGGGCATTGTCGAAGTCGATCTCGAGGATGAGGCCCTCGTCGCAGGCGGTGATCGCGTCCGAGGCAATCATGTCGACGAGATCCCAGGTGACGTTGTCCGCCTCGGCCATTGCGCGGAGCTTCGAGAGCCCCTCGGAGGCGGAGTCGTCGTTCAGGATCTTGATGTCGGGATTGGCCGCCATGTAGGGGTCGTGGTAGGCCTTCTGCTGGCTCGCGGAATAGGCGCCGCCCCAGGACACCACGACGAGCTCCGTCTGGGCCTGCGCGGCCGTCGCGGCGAGTGCCGCGGCGAGTCCGATGGCTATCGTTTTGCCTTGCATGGGAATCTCCTCAGGTTGGAGTGGACGGAATCAGTTGGCGGCCGGAGTCGACGACGGGCAGTCCAGCGCCCGGCAGTCCTCCGCGCTCCAGCCCACCTGGATGGTCTCCCCGACACGCATTGGCCGGACGAGCCCCGAGTTCGGAACCTTGACGATGAACTCGTCGTTGCCGAGGAGACGAAGCCGCGAGCGCACGTGGTCGCCGAGGTAGATGAGCTCCTCGACGACCGCGTCGAAGACGTTCGGACAGGCCCCGGGCTCGGGGGCCACCGTCACCCGCTCCGGCCGCAGGGAGAGCGTGGTCGCTTCACCCTCCCCCCCGCAGCTCACCGCGAGCGCCTTCACCACCTCGCCCTCGACGGTGGTGACCGCGCACGTGTCTCCGTGGCGCTCGGACACCGATCCGCGCAGCCGGTTGTTCTCCCCGATGAACTGGGCGACGAACGCGTTCTCCGGGCGCTCGTAGAGTCCTTCCGGGGTCGAGAGCTGCTGGATCACCCCGTCGTTGAAGACCGCGATCCGGTTCGACATCGTGAGGGCCTCGCTCTGGTCGTGGGTGACGTACACCACCGTCACTCCCAGGCGCTCGTGGATGTGCCGGATCTCGAACTGCATCTGCTCTCGGAGCTGCTTGTCGAGGGCGCCGAGGGGCTCGTCCATGAGCACGAGCTTGGGCTCGAAGACGAGCGCCCGGGCGACCGCCACCCGCTGCTGCTGCCCTCCGGAGAGCTGCGCCGGGCGGCGGCTTCCGAAGCCCGCGAGCTCCACCATGTCGAGGGCCCGCGCGACCCTTTCGTCGACCTCCGCCTTGCCGAGCTTGCGGACCTCCAGCGGAAACGCGAGGTTCTCGTGCACCGTCATGTGGGGGAAGAGGGCGTAGTTCTGGAACACCATCCCGATGTCCCGCCGGTGGGGGGCGACGTTGTTGATGGGTCGCCCGTCGAGGAATATCTCGCCGTAGGTCGCGGTCTCGAACCCGGCGAGCATCATCAGGCAGGTGGTCTTGCCGGAGCCCGAGGGCCCGAGCATGGTGAGGAACTCGCCGCCTTCGATATCGAGGTTGAGGTTCTTGATGACGAGGGTCTCGCCATCGTAGCTCTTCTGGACGTCCGCGAACCGGACGAAGGCTTCGGTGCCCACCGCTTCGGCCATGCCGTCAACCTCCCCCGGCGGCGAATCGCGTGACCGGTGCGCGGGCCACTGTCTGGCTCAACCGAGATACTCCACCGCGACGACCACGAGCAACAGTATCAGTATCGCCGCAACGAATGCGACACCGACCCGGTTCCGGGGGTCGCGCAGTACGTCGAGGACCGTCCTTCGCATGTCACCGGAGCGAATCCGGGCTTCGAGGGCGGCTCACCGCCTCGACCCGGTGGCGGCCTCAACCGCGCGTGCGGGGAGGGCGAGAGAAAGCTGTCCGCGGACGAACGCCACCTCGCGCTCGACCCGATCCACCCGCTCGGTGAGCCCGGCGATACCGGCCTTGAGCCACGCGAAAAGGCCAATCTGCACCGTGATGACGATGCCGGCCGCCGCAAAGATGCTCCCCCGGGCCTCCATGCCCCGAGTCTCGCATGTTTGCCCTCACCAGACAAAGCGTTTCACCGTCCGCGGACGGAAGGCAATCCACCGGATTCGTCCCGGTTTTTCATCTCGAAACGAGCCACCGCCGACGGAAACGGGAGAAATGCCTGACGGTGCGGTTTCGGGGCAGCCGGACCGGGCCAGAGGATCAGGACGCGACCGTCTCGGCCGCGATCTCCGCGAAAAGCTCCGGGGTTCCGAACCCGCCCGCCTTGCTGACGAGGGTGAGCGCGGCGCCTCCCGGCGGGACGGCCCGGCTCACCGGGATGCCGGGCCGGAACTCGCCGACCACGTCGAGCGCGGCGATGTCGAACGCGTCGAGAACCGCCTCCACCGTGTCGCCGCCGGTCGCCACTAGGGCGGCGAGGCGCCCCGGACCGCCCAGGTCCTCGACAGCGCTCCGAACCCCGGCCGCGAAGGCCCGCACCACCTCCCCGGGGTCGCCGAGAGGCCGGGACGGCACCCGGACGACGACGGCGGAGGAGGAGTCTGACGCCCGAACCACCGAGTCCGGATCGAGCGTTCCGGCCGGGGCCTCCACGACGGGCAGGCCGGGGTTCGTCTCCAGCAGGCGGCCCGCCTGCTCCGCGGTCGTCGCGGCCCGCGACCCGAGGGCGAAGAGGACGATGCGCCCTGCCCCGCCCGCGATGCGAGCCGGGCGAGCGCGAGTCCCGAAGAGGCTCGCGAGGCCCGCCGCGAGACCGTCCGACCCCACCGCGAGGACGTCCCTCGCATGCTCCCCGACGAGGGCCGCGATGCCCGCGAGGTGGGCCTCCGTCTCCGCGTCCGCGATCACGATCCCTCCGCCGGGGCGGCCCGGGAGCGACTCGCCGGGGCGCATCCTTCGCACCGCCCCGATTCGCGCGAAGAGCGCTTCCAGGGATTCGGCGGGGGCCGGGGTGCGAAGGTCGTGCACGTACTCGGTCTCGCGCAACGGCTCGCCGTACACGAGGACCTCGCCGTCCCGGACGATCCGCCCGGCGGCCGGAAACGCCGGGCAGACGAGGGCCGAACGCCGCCCGAAGACCTCCATCGCGGCCGCCACCTCGTCCGGGACCGACCCCCGCAGGGTGGAG
>JAJECB010000105.1 GCA_022822245.1 Gammaproteobacteria bacterium | reverse complement strand
CCGGCGCGGGCGGCGTCATCACCGATTGGGAGGGGAAGCCGCTCAGCGCCCGTTCCGACGGGCATATTCTCGCCGCGGCGACCCCGGAGCTCCACGAGGAGGTGCTCGGCCGGCTCCGGGATGCCATTTGAAACGTCTGCTCGTCGTCTACCACACCCAGACCGGGCATACCGAAGCGATGGCGCGGGCGGTCGCGCGCGGCGCGCGGCATCCCGAGGTCGTGGGGGTGGAGGTCGAGCTCCGGCGGGCGGTGGACGCCGGCCTCGCCGATCTCCTGCGCGCGGACGCGGTCGCCTTCGGCACCCCGGAGAACTTCGGGCAGCTCTCCGGCGGCATGAAGGACTTCTTCGACCGTACCTTCTATCCCGCCCAGGGCCTCGTCGAAGGGCTCGCCTACGCGGTCTTCATCAGCGCGGGAAACGACGGCCGGGGGGCGCTCGAGGCGCTTCGCCGGATTGTCCGCGGGTATCCGCTGCGCGAGGTGCGTGAGCCGATCATCGTCCGCGGAGGGCTCGGCGCGGACCATCTCGAGCGGTGCGAGGAGCTCGGCCTCGCGCTTGCGGCCGGTCTCGAAGCGGGGATCTACTGACCCGCAACCCGGCCGGGAGGCCCCCCGCGCCGGCGCTCAGTTGGTGGCGCTCGCTGCGGCCCGGCCCGGGCGGTAGGAGAGGAAATCGGCGATGACCCGGGCCGCTTCCTCGAGGAAGAACTCGTCCCGGATCTCCGCGAGTCGCGCCACCTCCGCGGGGGCATCGTCGTCGGCCTTGTCCGCGGTCGTCCGGCCCAGGGTGCGGGCGACGAGGAGGCGTTCCGCCTCGAGCCGCGCGTGCTCGGCCTCGCGACGTTTCCGGTTGAGACTGATGGCGCGCGCCTCGCTCCAGCGGCGGCGGCTCTCGCTCTCTTCGCGAAGGATGCGGAACGGCTCCTCGGCGAGCCGTCGTTCGCGGCTCGACTCCCGGGCGGCCGCGATCGCGTCGTCGTGGCGGTGGGACGCCCGCCACCTCGCGGCCGCTCTGACCCGCGCCCAGGGCAGGGCGTTCTCCAGCTCCCGCTCGCCGGTGTGCGCCTCCGCGGTGATCGACGCGAAATCGACGTCGGGTTCGATGCCGCGGCGCTGGACCCCTTCGCCGTTCACCCGGAAGTACTGGGAGATGGTGAGCTTCAACCGCCCGGTGCCCCCGTACGCGGGGAGGTCGACGACGTTCTGGACGGTTCCCTTTCCGAAGGTCCGCGTCCCGATCACGATGCCCCGTCCGTAGTCCTGGATGGCCCCGGCCAGGATCTCCGAGGCGGACGCGCTGCTCCGGTTGACGAGCACCCCGAGCGGCCCGTCCCACGCCACCGACGGGTCCTCGTCCCACTTGACCTGGGCGCGGCCCGACGAACGGCGGATCTGCACGATCGGCCCGGTCTCGATGAACAGGCCCGCGACCTGGAGGGCCTCGTCCAGGGCTCCGCCCTGGTTGTCCCGGACGTCCACGACCAGCGCGTCGATGCCCTCCTCGTGCAGCTCCCCGATGAGCCGGCGGACGTCCCGGCTCGTGCTCCGGAAGTCGTCCCGGCCCGCCGCCCGGCCCGCGATGTCGAGGTAGAAGGAGGGGATGTCGATGATGCCGACCCGCGCGGGCGAGCCGTCGCTGGCCCGCGTCTCCAGGATCCGCCGGGAGGCGGACTGGTCGTCGAGATCGATGCGGTCGCGGACGAGGGAGAGCGTACGGGGCGGCCCCGACGGGGCGCCCGCGGGGAGGATCCGGAGGTGCACGGTGCTGCCCTTGGGGCCGCGGATGAGGTTCACTACGTCCTCGAGCCGCCAGCTCACGATGTCCGTCATCTCGCGCTCGTCGGCCTGGCGCACGCCGACGATCCGGTCATCGACCCCGAGCTGGCCGCTTCGGTCGGCCGGACCTCCGGCGATGATGCGGCGCACGACGGTGTGCTCCCCCACCGTCAGCAGAGCGGCTCCGATTCCCTCGAGCGAGAGGCTCATCCGGATCCGGAAGTTCTCCGATGCGCGTGGCGAGAGATATTGGCCGTGCGGGTCGATGGATCGGATGTACGCATTGAGGAAGTACTGAACGACGTCGTCCGCGTCGATCTGGCGCACCCGCCGTGCCATGCGCGAATACCGGTCGTGCAGGGATTCCGGTATCGCTTCCGGATCGTGCCCGGCGAGCTCGAGATCGAGGATGTCGTTCTTGACCCGCCGCCGCCAGTAGTCATCGAGGGCCGCGGCGCTCCGGGGCCAGGGCGCGTCGCTGCGGTCGAGCTCGAGCTCCTCTTCGCGCGAGAAGTCGAAGTCGCCGGCGGCGAGCTCCGAGGCGAGCTTCGCGCGATCCTCCATGCGCAGCCGGTAGCGGTCGAACACCTCGAACGCGAAGTCGAGGCGGCCGCGGCGCAGGGAGTCGTCGACGCGGGTCCGGTGGAGGTCGAAGTCGGCGATGTCGCCGGCGAGGAACACGCTGTGGCTCGGGTCGAAGACGTCGAGATAGCGGTCGAGGACGCGGGAGCCGAGCTCGTCGTCGAGCGGGACCTTGCGGTAGTGGTAGCGGCTCATGATCTCGACGACGGCCCGGGCCGAACGGGCGTGCGCGGCCGTGGGCCGGACCTCCTCCGACCGCGCCGGCCCCTCCTGCGTGGCGCAGGCGCAGGGGCCGGCCAGCACGGCGGACAGGAACGCGACCGCCGCGAGAGGCCGGCGCATGCACTCCATCGCCCCGCGTCGTCCGCCCGGAGATTCCGGGAGGTGTCGATCCATCAGAATGCCTTCAGGACGTCCTCGACCATCTGCTTGGCATCTCCGAACAGCATCATCGTGTTGTCGCGGAAGAACAGCTCATTCTCGACCCCCGCATAGCCCGCTCCCATCCCGCGCTTGACGAACAATACGGTGCGGGAACGCTCCACGTCCAGGATCGGCATGCCGTAGATGGGGCTCGTGGGGTCGTTCTTGGCCGCCGGGTTGGTCACGTCGTTGGCGCCGATGACGAGCGCAACGTCGGTGCCCGGGAAGTCGCTGTTGATGTCGTCGAGCTCGAACACCTCCGCGTACGGGACGTTGGCCTCGGCGAGAAGCACGTTCATGTGCCCCGGCATGCGCCCCGCCACCGGGTGGATGGCGTAGCGCACGCGGCCCCCGTGCGTCTTCACGCGATCGCCGAGCTCGCGCAGCGCGTGCTGCGCCTGGGCGACCGCCATCCCGTAGCCGGGAACGATCACGAGCGAATCGGCGTTCTTGAGGATGAACGCCGCGTCCTCCGCGCTTCCCTGCTTCACCGGCCGCGTCTCCCGGGCGGAGACACCGGCCACACCTTCGGACTCGGCACCGAACCCGCCGAGGATCACGCTCAGGAACGAGCGGTTCATCCCCCGGCACATGATGTAGGAGAGGATCGCGCCCGACGCGCCGACCAGGGCGCCGGTGATGATGAGGGCGGTGTTCTCCAGGGTGAAGCCGATTCCGGCCGCCGCCCAGCCGGAGTAGGAGTTGAGCATCGAGACCACGACCGGCATGTCGGCGCCGCCGATCGGGATGATGATGAGCACTCCGACGACCAGGGCGAGGGCGGTGACGAGCCAGAACGCCTGGTACGACTCGGTCTGGCAGAACCAGACCGCGATGCCGACGAGGACGAGCCCGAGGACCGCGTTCAGGTGGTGCTGGAACGCGAAGACGACCGGCGCGCCCGAGACGAGACCCTGGAGCTTCAGGAAGGCGACGATCGAGCCGGTGAAGGTGATGGCGCCGATGGCGACCCCGATGGACATCTCGATGAGGCTGGCCGCGGCCATCCGGCCCGGCTCCCCGATCCCGAACGCCTGCGGAGCGTAGAGCGCCGCCGCGGCCACCAGCACCGCCGCGAGGCCGACGAGGCTGTGGAAGGCGGCCACGAGCTGGGGCATCGCGGTCATTGCGATGCGGCGCGCCGCGAACGCGCCGATGGATCCGCCGAGGCCGATCCCGAGGACGATGAGGAGCGCGGTGGCGGCGTCGGCGATGCCGGTCACGCTCAGGGTGGTCGCGATCGCGATCGCCATCCCGACCATCCCGAGCACGTTTCCGCGCCGCGAGGTGGCCGGCGACGAGAGTCCCCGCAGGGTGAGGATGAACAGGATCCCGGAGACGAGGTACGCGATCGCGGCGAGGTCGCCCGACACTTCTCACCGGCCTCCCTGGCGAGCGCCCCGGCGGACGCGGCGGGAGGCCGGTGAGCGCTTCGGGCCGCCCGTCATCGACGCGTGTCCGTGCGGTCCTGGCGCCGGTACATCGCGAGCATCCGCTGGGTGACCAGGAATCCGCCGAAGATGTTCACCGAGGCGAGAACGAGGGCGATGAACCCGAGGACCTTCGCCGCCGTGCCGGCGGTGCCCGCCGCCTCCACGCCGACCGCGAGCAGGGCTCCCACCACGATCACCGAGGACACCGCGTTGGTGACCGACATCAGCGGGGTGTGGAGGGCGGGAGTCACGCTCCACACCACGTAGTAGCCGACGAAGATCGCGAGGGCGAAGATCGCGAGGCGGAATACGAAGGGGTCGATCTCGGGCGCCGCCATCGCCGCGACTCCGGCGGCCGCCTCGGCCGCGGTCGCGGCAGCGGTTCCGGAATCCGCCATCAGGCGCTCCCGGCCGCCTCGCCGGACGGCGGGGAGCGGAAGCGGGGGTGCACCACCGCCCCGTCGCGGGTGAGGACGGTGGCGGCGAGGATCTCGTCGTCCCAGTCGAACCTGAGCTCGCCGTCGTCGATGAGCGGGGTCAGGAAGGCGAGCAGGTTGCGGGCGTAAAGCGCGCTCGCGCTCGCCGCGAGGCGGCCCGGGACATTGCGGTGCGCGAGAATCGTCACCCCGTGGGCGGTCACCCGCTCGCCGGGGCGGGAGAGCTCGCAGTTGCCGCCGTGCTCGGCCGCAAGGTCGACGATCACCGAGCCCTTGCGCATGGTCGTGACCATCCTTGCGTCGATGAGCCGGGGGGCGGGCCGTCCTGGCACCAGGGCGGTGCCGATGACGATGTCCTGGCGCTTGAGCTCCGAGGCGAAGAGCTCCGACTGCCGCCGCCGGTAGCCTTCGCTCATCTCGCGCGCGTAGCCGCCCTCGGTCTCCGCGCTCTCCGCCTCCGGGCTTTCGATTCCGACGAAGGTCGCGCCGAGGCTCTCGACCTGCTCGCGCGCGGCCGGCCGCACGTCGGTGGCGGTCACGATCGCGCCGAGGCGCCGCGCGGTGGCGATGGCCTGGAGCCCGGCCACCCCCGCCCCCATCACGAGCACCCGGGCGGGCGGCACGGTGCCCGCGGCGGTCATCATGAGGGGCATGGCCCGCTCGAACTCCGCCGCCGCGTCGATGACCGCCTTGTATCCCGCGAGGTTCGACTGCGAGGAGAGCACGTCCATCGCCTGGGCGCGGGTCACCCGCGGGAGCAGCTCGAGAGAGAAGGTGGTCAGGCCGGCCCCCGCCCAGGTCTCGAGGAGGCCGTTCAGCCGGTAGGGATCCAGCATCCCCACCACCACCGCCTCGCGCGGGAGGTGGGGGATCGCCTCGTCCGGCGGGGCCCGAACCGTGAACTGGACGGCCGCCCCGTCGAGGACCGCGGCCGGCTCGGCGAGGACGCTCGCGCCGGCCTCCTCGTACTCGGAATCGAGGATGCCCGCGCTCTCGCCGGCACCGCGTTCGACGCACACTTCGACACCCTCCCCGGTGCGCAGGAGCTTCGAGACGGTCTCGGGAGTAGCGGCTACTCGGGGCTCGTCTTCCCGCCGTTCCCTGGTGATGGCGATCTTGAGTCGGCCGCTCATGCCGCGTGTCGGTTCGGGCGGTCTCGCGAAGGATGAGGAGGGCGGGCACAGAGTCTATCATTCCGGTTTCCTGCCACCAACCGCGTCGCGCGCGCCTGGCCCCGGCCGGAGACCGGCGCGCGGTTGCCCCGAAACCTGCCGTGCAGCGAGGCACCTGACCATGAGTGGATATCGAATCGCCGTGATCCCTGGAGACGGAATCGGCCGGGAAGTCGTTCCGGAGGGGATCCGGGTGGTCGAGGCGGCGGCGCGCCGGCACGGGATCGATCTCGAGTGGGAGCACTTCCCCTGGAGCTGCGAGACGTACCGGAGCGAGGGCTGGATGATGCCCCCCGACGGCCTCGACCGGCTCGGGGAGTTCGACGCGATCTTCCTCGGGGCGGTCGGCTTTCCGGGGGTCCCCGACCACGTGTCGCTCTGGGGGCTCCTCATCCCGATCCGGCGACACTTCCGCCAGTACGTCAACCTGCGTCCGGTCCGGGTGCTCGCGGGAATGGTGTCGCCGCTCCGGGACCGGGGTCCGGAAGACATCGACTTCTATGTCGTGCGCGAGAACAACGAGGGCGAGTACTCCGAGATCGGGGGCCGCCTCTACGAGGGCACCGACCACGAGATGGCCATGCAGGAGAGCGTGTTCACCCGCCAGGGGGTGGACCGGGTGCTCGCGTACGCGTTCGAGCTCGCCCGCTCGCGCGAGGCGAAGCACCTCACCTCGGCGACGAAGTCCAACGGGATCATCCACACCATGCCGTACTGGGACGAGCGCTTCGAGGCGATGGCGGAACGCTACGCCGACGTGCGCACCTCCCGGTACCACGTCGACATCCTCGCCGCGAACTTCGTCCTACACCCGGACTGGTTCGACGTGGTGGTGGGGAGCAACCTCTTCGGGGACATCCTCTCCGACCTCGGTCCGGCCATCGCGGGCACCATCGGCATCGCCCCGTCGGCGAACATCAACCCGGAGCGGGAGTGTCCGTCGATGTTCGAGCCGGTGCACGGGTCCGCGCCCGACATCGCGGGGCAGGGCATCGCCAACCCCATCGGGCAGATCTGGTCGGGCGCGATGATGCTCGAGCACCTGGGGCACCCCCGCGCGGCGGCCGACATCGTCGCCGCCATCGAGGCGGTGCTGGACGGGGGAGGGCCCCGCACCCCGGACCTCGGCGGGCAGGCGACGACGGTGGACCTCGGCCGGGCCGTGGAGGACGCGCTCGGAGGTTGACCGGCGCGGAGAGCCCCTCCGCCGCCGCGGCGGAACGCAGGGGAGAGCTCCGGCTCCGCGACCGCGTCCGGAACGAACCGATCGGATGTCATCGCCCCGGGAACGCTACGCCGCCGCGGTCGCGGGGGGGCGGCTGCGCCCCGACCCCGGCCAGACCCGCGCCGTCGATGCCTTCGAAGACCTGCATCGGGCGCTCGCCGCGCCGCCCCCGCGGCGCTCGCCGCTCAGATACTTTCGCCGCCCGCCGGAGGGGGTGCGCGGGCTCTACCTGTGGGGCGGCGTGGGACGGGGCAAGACCCTGCTCATGGACGACTTCTTCGCGGGGGTGGAGGGAGTGCCCAAGCGCCGCGCCCACTTCTACCGTTTCATGAGCAGCGTGCACGAGGCGCTCAAGCGCCACCGCCGGCGGCGCGTCGAGGACCCGCTCGGGGTGGTCGCGGCGGACTGGGCGGCCGATGTCCGGCTGCTCTGCCTGGACGAGTTCCACGTCCGCGACATCGCCGACGCCATGATCCTCGGACGCCTGCTCCGGGGTCTGTTCGAGCGGGGAGCGACCCTCGTCACCACCTCCAACGTCCCGCCCTCCCGGCTGTACGAGGGAGGACTCCAGCGCGATCGCTTCCTTCCCGCCATCGCGGAGCTCGAGAACCGCCTCCGCGTGCTCGAGCTCGCGGGGAGCGAGGACCACCGCCTGCGCGCCCTCGAACGCGCGGACGTCTATCACTCCCCCCTCGGCGCCGGGGCGGCCGCGAGCATCGAAGCGTGCTTCGAGACGCTGGTGCCGAACGGCCGGGGGGAAGACGGGCCGCTCATGGTCCTCGGCCGGCCGATCGCGACGATACGCCGCGCGGAGGGGATCGCGTGGTTCGGCTTCGACCAGCTCTGCGACGGCCCGCGCGGGGCGGCCGACTACATCGAGATCGCGCGCTGCTTCCACACCGTGCTGCTCTCCGACGTGCCCGTCATCGGTCCGCGGGATCGGGATCGGGCGCGGCGTTTCATCAGCCTCGTCGACGAGTTTTACGACCGGCAGGTGAACCTCGTGGTCTCGGCCGCCGCACCGCCCGCCGGGCTCTACCCGAAGGGGCCGGACGCGTTCGAGTTCCGGCGCACGAGAAGCCGGCTCGAGGAGATGCAGACGCGGGAGTACCTGCACCGCGAGCACCTCGGCTGACCGGCCGCCCTCGGGAGGCCCGTGCGTTCCGGCGGGCAGATTCGCCGCGGCCGGGGTTCGCGCCGGGACGGTATCTTGCGTGAGTGCGGGCGGGGAATATACTCAACCGCTCGCCTTCTCGAACGCATGGGAGAACCTGGATGCCGAATCACGCCACGCGGGAGATTCGCAACATCGCGGTCGTCGGACACGGCGGCAGCGGCAAGACCACGATCGTCGAATCGCTGCTGGTGGCGGCGGGGGCCATCGGAGCCGCGGGCTCGGTGGAGAAGGGCACCGCGGTATGCGACTACGAGCCCGAGGAGCGCGCCCACCAGCAGTCGCTGTGGAACGCGGTCGCGAGTCTCGACCACGATTCGGCCCACGTCACCTTCGTGGACTCCCCGGGGTATCCGGACTTCCTCGGGCGGGCCCTTCCCGCCCTCGCCGCGGTGGAGACGGCCGCCGTCGTCGTCGACGCGCGGTCCGGGATCCAGACCACCACCCGCCGGATGATGGAGGCGGCGGCCGCCCGCGGCCTCGCGCGCCTCGTCGTCGTGAACAAGATCGACGCGCCGGACCTCGACCTCGCGGCCCTCGTCGCGAGCCTTCAGGAGGTGTTCGGGTCCGAGTGTCTCCCCATCAACCTCCCGGCTCCCGGCCGCGAGCAGGTCGTCGACTGCTTCTTCGACCCCGATCCGTCCGCCGCCACCGAGTTCTCCTCCGTCGAGGAAGCGCAGAGCCGGGTCGTGGACCAGGCGGTGGAGATGGACGAGGAGCTGATGGAGAAGTACCTGGAGGAGGGAGAGGTCTCCCCGGACGAGCTCCGCGGCGCGTTCCGGACCGCGCTCGGGGAAGGGCACCTCATTCCGGTGTGCTTCGTCTCGGCCGCTTCGGGGGCCGGCATCGAGGGGCTGCTCGACGTGCTCGCCCGGCTCATGCCGAGCCCGGCCGAAGCGAATCCGCGGGCGTTCTCCGCCGCGGACGGAGGCTCGGTCGAGGTCGAGCCCGACCCCGACGCCGCGGTGGTGGCGGAGGTCTTCCGGGTGACCATCGACCCCTTCGTCGGCAAGCTCTCCGCGTTCCGCATCCACGCCGGCACGGTGACCCGCGACACCCAGCTCCACGTCGACGACGGGCGCAAGCCCTTCAAGGTGGGACACCTCTTTCGCCTCCAGGGCAAGGACCACGTGGAGATCGACGAAGGCGTGCCGGGCGACATCTGCGCCGTCGCGAAGGTGGACGAGATCGGCTACGGAGCGGTGCTGCACACCGCGGGCGGCGACGTGCCGCGACCGGCGGCGGTGCCCCTCCCCGAGGCGATGTACGGGCTGGCCGTCCAGGCAAAGACCCGCGGAGACGAACAGAAGCTCTCCGACACCCTCTCGAAGCTCTCGGCCGAAGACCCGAGCCTCGAGGTCGAGCACAGCACCGCGACCCGCGAGACGGTGATCCGCGGTCTCGGGGAGCTGCACCTTCGAATGATGCTCGAGCGGATGAAGGAGCGCTACAACGTCGAGGTGGAGACCCGTCCGCCGCGCATCCCGTACCGCGAGACGATCACCTCCCCCGCCGAGGGGCACCACCGTCACAAGAAGCAGACCGGCGGCGCCGGACAGTTCGGCGAGGTCTTCCTGCGGGTCGAGCCGAAGAGGCGCGGGGAGGGCTTCGAGTTCGTCGACAACATCGTGGGTGGAGTCATCCCGTCGCAATTCGTTCCCGCGGTGGAGAAGGGGATCCGCCAGGTCCTCGAGGCGGGCGCGATCGCGGGCTACCGGATGGACGATGTCAAGGTGACCGTCTACGACGGCAAGCACCACCCGGTGGACTCCAAGGAGATCGCCTTCGTGATGGCCGGCAAGAAGGCGTTTCTGGACGCGGTGAACAAGGCCCGGCCCATCGTCCTCGAGCCGGTGGTCGACCTCGAGGTGACGGTTCCCCAGGGCAACATGGGGGACATCGCCGGCGACCTCTCCGGCAAGCGGGGGCGGGTCGGCGGAACCGAGAGCCTCGCCGGCGGATACGTGGCGATCACCGGCCAGGCCCCTTTGAGCGAGCTCACCCGCTACCAGACCGAGCTCAAGTCGGTCACCGGCGGAGCGGGCAGCTACACCATGGGGTTCAGCCACTACGACCCGGTGCCGCGGCCCATCCAGGAGAAGCTGATGGCGGAGTTCAAACCGGCCGCCGACGAGGACTGAGCGGTCGGAGTTCGGTCGCCCGGCGTCTCCGGGGAACGACGGGTGGGCCGCGACGCGTGGTATCCTCGCGGGCATGTCGGTCGTCGAAGTCATCAGCATCATCGGCTCCGTGGCCGCTATCGGCATCGGGCTCGCGGTACTCATCGTCCGGTCGGTGGCGCGGCTGGATCGACGCCTCGACCGACTGGAGGACAAGCTCGGCGAGCGCATTGACGGGGTGGAAGATTCCCTCGGCAAGCGCATTGATGGGGTGGAGAGGGGTCAGGCCGAGCTTCGCGAGCGCATGGCCAAGCTCGAAGGACTTCTAGAGGGCCTCCGCGAGGCGATTTCCGGGCGCCGCGCCGCCTAGCCTCGGCGTTCGCTACCCTTCCGGAGAACCGTCGCGGCGGGCGGCGAGGCGGTCGCGGAGGG
>JAJECB010000124.1 GCA_022822245.1 Gammaproteobacteria bacterium | reverse complement strand
ACGAACCAGCCACATCCACCAGCCCCCTGAACCGCGTCATCCGTCGCTTCGACCACGAAATACAAAGGCTCTGGGAGGGAATACCCCTCGTCGCATGAACTTGACTCATTTGTAAAGCTCAGGCCCGCTCAAGGAGTCTAGGTCCCGGCCCGAGCCGCGGCGCGGGCGAATCCGCCTCCGTCGCGGCGCAAGGCCTCCACCACCTCGCTGAATCCGCCGGCGTTGTTCGGCGATACCACCCGGAACCGCTCGCGGAGCGCCGGAGGCGCGTTGCCGACGACGAACGCGTTGGCGCTCCACGCGAGCATCTCGCAGTCGTTGTAGTCGTTGCCGACGGCGGCGGTGCGCGCCGCGTCGAGGCAGTGACGCGCAGCGAGCCAGGCCACCGCCCGCGCCTTGCCGACCCCGGGGGGGCGCACCTCGACCCAGATGGACTGGCCGTCCAGGGGACTGGTGCTGCGCACCACCTCGAGCCCGGGGAGCGCGGACCGCGCCCGATCCACGATGTGCGCCTCGTCCCCGCCGACGATGGCGACGAACTGGCACGCCGCGCCCGAAGGGGCGATCCCTCCGCCGTCCGCGGCCTCCCACCGGGTCGCGAACTCGTCGTAGCGCCCGACGCGCCGCTCGAAGTCCGGGTTCGCCCCGCGGGCGCGGACGTACCGAAAACGGTGGTCGTCCGGCACCGGCGAATGGGCCATGAAGTCGACCCCGAGCCCGTCGAGGACGCGGGTCACGCGCTCGCCGTCCGCGGCCTCGAAGCGGTGCTGCCGGAGGAGCCGGCGCGAATGCCACTCGAGGACCCCCGCTCCGCTCGACACCACGAGATAGTCGATGGGGAAGCCGGGCTCGAGCACCCGTTCGGCCGCTCGGAGCGACCGCCCGGTCGCGACGACGCGGACCACTCCGGCACGCCCGAGCTGATGGAGCGCGGCGGCGTCGCGCCGGCCCAGGGTATGGTCCGGGCCGAGAAGGGTGCCGTCGAGATCGGTGGCGACGAGTCCGACCGGCGGCGCCGGCACGGCCACGTCAGCCGCCGCCCCGTCGCCAGCGGTGGTAGCGTTCGAGCCACCCGAAGACCCACTCCGGAGCGTGCTCGCGCCGCCAGTTCCCGGCCGCGAAACGTGCCCCCTCGGCCATGGTGGGGTAGACGTGAATCGTGCCGAGGAGCTTCTTGAGACCGAGTCCGTGGCGCATCGCGAGCACGAACTCCATGAGGAGATCCCCGGCGTGCTCGCCGGCGATGGTGGCGCCGAGGATGCGGTCCTTTCCGGGGGGTGTGAGCACCTTGATCATTCCGTGCGCCTCGGAGTCGGCGATGGCCCGGTCGAGGTCGTCGAAACCGTAGCGGGTGACCTCGAAGGGGACCCCGCGGGCCGACGCCTCGGTCTCGTTGAGACCCACCCGGGCGACCTCAGGATCGGTGAACGTCGCCCAAGGGACCACGGAGTAGTCGGCCCGGAAGCGGCGCAACCCGCCGAAGAGCGCGTTCACCGACGCGTACCACGCCTGGTGCGAGGCGGTGTGGGTGAACTGAAAGGGACCCGCCACGTCGCCGCAGGCGAAGATGTTCGGGTATCGGGTGGCGAGAAAGTCGTCGGTCTCGACCACCCCGCCCCGGCCCGTCTCGATCCCCAGCTCCTCGAGGCCGAACCCGGTGGTGCGGGGGGCCCGGCCTACCGCGAGGAGCACGTCGTCGAACTCGATCTCGCGCCGCTCCCCGTCCGGGGTCTCGCACGCCATCGTCTTCCGGCCGCCCTCTTGCCGGAACTCGACCGCGCGGTGCGAGGTGAGCACCTCGACCCCGTCGCCCCGCAACCGTTCCAGGACCAGCTCGGAGAACTCGGGGTCCTCGCGCGGGAGGAGCCGATCATGGGTCTGGACCTGGATTACCCGCGAGCCGAAGCGCGCGAAGCACTGGGCGAGCTCGCAGCCGATGGGACCGCCGCCCACCACGACGAGACGGTCGGGGAGGCGATCGAGGCCCCACACCGTCTCCGAGGTGAGGGCTTGCGCCTCCTCGATTCCGGGGATCGGCGGCACGAAGGGCGCCGCCCCGGAGGCGATGACGATGTTGCGGGTGGTGATGGTCCGGTCGCCGACCCGCACCGCGAAGGGTGACTCGATGAACGCCTCGCCGAGGACGCATTCGACGCCGAGGCCTTCGTAGCGCTCGACCGAGTCGTGCGGCGCGATCCGCTCGATATTCCGGCGCACCCGGGCCATGACCTCGGCGAAGTCGAAGTCCGCATCCGCCCGCCGGATCCCGAACTCCCCGGCGCGCGCGACGTGGGAGAGGAACTTCGCCGAGCGGATGAGGCTCTTCGAGGGCACACAGCCGGTGTTGAGGCAGTCTCCCCCCATCTCGTCGCGCTCGATGAGGGTGACCCGGGCGCGGACCGTCGCTCCCACGAGAGAGCTCACGAGCCCCGCGGAACCGGCCCCGATCACCACCAGATCGCGCTCGAAGCGCCGCGGGCGGCGGTATCCGCGATAGATCCGGCGGGCGCGGAGCGTATCGACGATCTTCTTCGCGACGAGGGGGAAGACGCCGAGCAGGAGAAAAGAGAGCCACAGGGCCGGGGAGAGGATCCCCGCCAGGCTCTCGATCTCCCCGAGCTGCGTCCCCGCGTTCACGTACACCAGGGTCCCGGGCAGCATTCCGGCCTGGCTGACGAACGCGAACACGAGCACCCGCATGGACGTGAGGCCCATCGCGAGGTTGATGATGAAGAACGGAAACACGGGCACCAGGCGCAGGGTGAAGAGATAGAACGCGCCGTCCTTGCGAACCCCGCCGTCGATCCGCTCCAGCGTCCCCTCGAAGCGGCGGCGGACCGCGGCGCGGGCGAGGTAGCGGGCGAGGAGGAAGGCGAGCGTCGCGCCCATGGTGGAGGCGAAGGAGACGATGACGATCCCCCAGCCAAGCCCGAAGATCGCCCCCGCGACGAGAGTGAGGACCGCGGCGCCGGGAAGGGAGAGCCCGGTGACCGCGACGTAGACCGCGAAGAAAGCCGCCCCGACGCGCCACGGGTGGGCGACGAAGAGGTCGTTCAACCGGCCGCGCTGCGACTGGAGATAGGCGAGGTCGAGATAGCGGCCGAGGTCGAACGCGAAGAACGCGGCGACGAGCACCACGATCGCGGCGAGGACGATGAGCTTGCGCCGGTCCATGGGTCAGGCGGCTCTCCGGCCCAGCGCGCAGATTTCACCGATCTTCGTCGCGAGGGCGCGAGGATGCGGTGGTGGTGGGTCGCACGGACCGAAAGAGCGCGTACGCGCTGCTGAAGGCGTAGCCAACACTAGCGCTATCGCGCTGTCGAAGCGGCTTGAGGGAGTACGGCCCGCCACCACGGCATCTTGGCGTCCGCAGCAGGAGATCGGGGAAATCTGCACGCCGAAGCCGCGGCGAGCCGGGGCCGCGTCACGTCCGGGTCAGCAGCCGCATCAACGAGGAGGTGTCCCAGCGCCCTCCTCCCATCGCCTGCACTTCGGCGTAGAACTGGTCGACCAGCGCGGTGAGCGGCAGGCGCGCGCCGTTCCGGTTCCCCTCGGCGAGGCACATCCCGAGGTCCTTGCGCATCCAGTCCACCGCGAACCCGAACTCGAACTCGTCCTTGACCATCGTCGGCATGCGGTTCTGCATCTGCCACGAGCCGGCCGCCCCCTGCGAGATCACGTCGAGGACCTTGGTGCAGTCGAGCCCGGACCGGACCGCGAAGTTGGTGGCCTCGGAAAGCCCCTGGACGACCCCGGCGATGCAGATCTGGTTGACCATCTTGGTGAGCTGACCGGCCCCGGGGGGCCCGATGAGCGAGCACACCTTCGAATAGCAGTCCATGACCGGACGCACCCGTGCGAAGGTCTCCTCGTCGCCGCCGCACATGACCGCGAGTACGCCGTTCTCGGCCCCTGCCTGCCCACCCGAGACGGGAGCGTCCACGAAACCGAGCCCACGCTCTCCGGCCTCGGCGTGGAGCTCGCGCGCGACGACGGCCGACGCGGTGGTGTGGTCCACGAAGACCGCCCCCCGCGTCATTCCCGCGAACGCGCCGTCGGGGCCCAGCGCCACCGAACGAAGATCGTCGTCGTTGCCGACACACGCGAAGACGATCTCGGCCCCGGCGGCCGCGTCGGCCGGGGTGCCCGCGGCCCGGCCCGAGTTTTCGCTAAGCCACTCCTCGGCCCGCGACCCGGTCCGGTTGTAGACGGTGACCTCGTGACCGCCGGCCGCGAGATGTCCGGCCATGGGAAAGCCCATGACCCCGAGCCCGATGAACGCCACCTTCCGAGATTCGCCGCTCATGACCTCCTCCGCGACCTGGTACCTGCGACGGGGCGGCACGATACCACAGCATCGTTGCCGCGGCGGGGTTCCCGGAGCGGAGCCCATCGGGGCAAATTCGGGCGGCTACCGAGGCCGCTCCCGGGGCTCGGACAGGGCTCCGGCGGGTCCACGTCCCACCCTCAGCCCGCCGGCAGGAGCAGCGTGACCTTGAGGCCCGCCCCCCCGCGAGAGGCGTCGTTCTCCGCGAGCCCCACCGTGCCGCCGTGCACGGCCGCGACCGCTTCCACGAGGGCGAGCCCGAGACCGTTCCCGGCCGTGTTGCGGCTAGCCTCGAGGCGCACGAAACGCCGGAACACGCGCTCGCGATCGGCCTCCGGAATGCCCGGACCCTCGTCCCGCACCACGATCCGCGCGCGGCGCTCCCCGCCGCCTCCCGGCGCGGGCACCGTGCCCGTCTCGACCACCACCCGGCCCCGACCGTGCCGCAGGGCGTTGTCGACGAGGTTCGACACAGCCTGGAACAGGAGATCGCGGTCACCGTTCGCGGGGAGCGCGGCCGCGCCACCGAAGAACGCCACCTCCCGTCCGCGCTCCTGCCCGTACGGCTCGTACAGCTCGGCCGCGTCCCGCGCGAGAGCGGCGAGGTCGACGGTCGTGAACCCTTCCCGGGTCGCCTTCGACTCCACGCGAGCGATCCGGAGCAGTGCCGCGAACGTGGCGAGGAGGCGATCGGACTCACCGATGGCCGCTTCCACCGACTCCGCCGAGTCCCCGCCGAGCCCGCCCGTGTCGCGCAGCTCCTCGAGACGGGTGCGCAGCCGGGTGAGAGGCGTCTTGAGGTCGTGCGCGATGTCGTCGGTCACCCGGCGGATCCCGTCCATGAGCTCCTGGATCCGGTCGAGCATCGCGTTGAGCTGATCGGCGAGCCGATCGAAGTCGTCGCGAGTGCCGCGGGTCGGGATCCGGCGCGCGAGGTCGCCGCGCATGATCTCCCGGCTCGCCCGGTTGATCGAGTCGATGCGGTGCATCGTGCCCCGGGTCATCGCGAGGGCTCCGGCCACCCCGAGGACGAGCATGAGGCCGAGGCTCCAGGCGAGGGCGAGCCGGATGCGACTGCACGCCCGGTCGATCTCGTGCATGTCCCGGCCGACGAGGAGGAGGAGCCCTCCCGGCAGGGCCGATACCCGCGCCCGGGCGAGATGCGGCGTGTCGTCGGGCTCGCGCGCGGTCCAGAGCGGAAACTCGAGCCATCCCTCCGGATCCGGTATGGCATCCGGCCAGCCGCTCACGTTGCCCCCGAGGGCGCGGCGCCCGGCCGTCGCGAAGAGATAGATGAAGGGCCCGCGCGGGCTGCGGGCGACCCGGTCCTCGAGCACCCGGGAGAACGAGGCGAGGCCGCGGCCCCGATACCGGGAGGTGAGGCTCCCGAGCTCGCGCTCGATGGCCGCGTCCGCCTCCATCTCCAGATGCATCGCGGTCGTCCAGTAGACGAACCCGAGCACCGCGCAGGCCGACCCCTCGAACAGCAGCAGGTACACCACGGCGAGGCGGAAGGTGGAGCTGCGAAGGTAGCGGGCGAGGGCCGTCAATCGCCGGGGTCCCGCAACCGGTAGCCGACCCCCCGCACCGTCTCGATGAGCGGCTCGGAGAAGGGGCGGTCCACCTTCGCCCGGAGCCGGGAGACGTGCACGTCCACCACGTTGGTCTGGGGGTCGAAGTGGTAGTCCCAGACGTTCTCCAGCAGCATGGTCCTCGTCACCACCTGCCCCCGGTTCCGCATCAGGTACTCGAGCAGCGCGAACTCGCGCGGCAGCAGCCGGATCGGCTCGCCGGCGCGGGTGACCGTCCGGCGGCGCGGGTCGAGCTCGAGGTCGCCCGCCTGGTACGCGGTGTCCGCCGCGCCGCCCCCGCGGGGCCGGCGCTGGAGCGCCTCGAGGCGGGCGACGAGCTCGCTGAACGCGAACGGCTTGGTGAGGTAGTCGTCGCCGCCGGCGCGCAGACCCTCGACCCGGTTGTCGACCTCCGCGAGGGCGCTCAGGATGAGGATCGGGGTGGTGTTCCCGGCCGAGCGGACGGTCTTGAGCACGGAGAGGCCGTCGAGGGCGGGCAGCATCCGGTCGACGATCATCACGTCGTAGCCCTGTTCCAGGGCGTGGAACAGGCCTTCCCGGCCATCGCGGGCGACATCAACGAGGTATCCATGCTGACGGAGTCCCTTGGCGATGAACTTCGCCACTACCTCGTCGTCCTCGATGATGAGCGCCCGCATCATGGCCGAATTCCCGAGTCTTCCGGAAGACTATGCGATCTCGATTCGCACCGCCACGAAGCGCGGCTGCCCGCGCCGCTCGACGAGCAGCAGCGCATGCTCGCGACCGGCATCCGCCGCCTTGCGCAGGGCCTCGCGCACATCGGCGCTCCCCGCGACCGGCGCGTTGTCGACGCTGACGAGCACGTCACCCCGGCGCAGCCGCGCCTCGGCGGCGGGGGTGTCGGGGCGAACCGAGGCGATGACGAGCTTCCCGTCCCGGTTCTCGAGGTGCACGCCGAGGCGCGGTCCGGCCGCCGGCGCCGGCGCGGGCGCTTCGCTCAGCGCCTCCGAGCCGCCCGCGTCCGGCCAGCCGCCGAGCTTGACCGCGATCTCGAGCGGCTCGCCGTCGCGCACCACCGTGACCACCACCTCGTCACCCGGCTCCATCGTCCCGATCGCGCGGGCGAGGGCCTTGCCGTTCTCCATCGCGCGGCCGCCGACCGCGGTCACCACATCGGCGCGGCGCATGCCGGCACGGGCGGCGGGGCTGTCCGGCGCGACGTCGTTGACGAGCACCCCGGACGCCTCCTCCATCCCGAGGCTCTCCGCAATCTCGGGAGTGAGGGCCTGGAGGGTGACACCGAGCCACCCGCGGGACACCTTGCCCTCCTCGATGAGATCCGCGACCACCGGAGCGGCAACCGAGGCCGGCACTGCGAAGCCGATCCCGACGTTGCCCCCGGCCGGGGCGTAGATCGCGGCGTTGACCCCGATGACCCGGCCGCGGGTATCGAACAGCGGCCCGCCGGAGCTCCCGCGGTTGATGGGAGCGTCGACCTGGAGGAAGTCGCCGTAGCCGCCGGCCCGGATGTCGCGTCCGCGGGCGGACAGGATCCCGGCCGTGACCGTGCCCCCGAAGCCGAAGGGGTTGCCGATGGCGACCACCCAGTCGCCGACCCGCGCCTCGCCGTCGTCGCCGAAGGCGAGCCAGGACGACGGGCCGGTGGCGTCGATCTTGAGCACCGCGAGGTCGGTCCGCGCATCGCGACCGACCACCCGCGCCTCGTGGCGAGTGCCGTCGTGGAGGGTGACGGTGACCTCGGACGCGCCGGCGACGACGTGGTCGCTCGTGACGACGTGTCCGTCCCCGTCGACGAAGAAGCCCGAGCCGACCTGCACCCGGGGGTCCGGCATGGACGGCATCCGCTCGAAGAAGCGCTCGAACGGGGCCATGTCGTGCCACGGCGGTCGGGGCATCTGGGCCGTGGCGGCGACCGGCTTCTCCACGGTGACGAACACCACCGCGGGCTGGACCCGCTCGGCGAGGTCCGCGAAGCCGGAAGGCGAGGGGGCGGAGAGAGCCCCGATTGGCCCGGCGGGAGATGCGGGCGAGCCCGTCCCGACGGCGGCGGACGAGGCCGCGCCGACGACGAGCGCACCGGTGAGGGCGCCCGCGGTG